>JBCAXC010000321.1:0-3604 GCA_038534255.1 Pseudomonadota bacterium | reverse complement strand
GGTTCCTCCGCGAATTTGCCGATGAGACGCAGCGGATCGGCTGGCCCGGCATCCTGATCGGTGACATCTCGCAGCCGCGCGGCGGGCCGATGCTGTCCGGCCACCGCAGTCATCAGAACGGGCTTGATGCCGATATCCGCTATATGCCCAAGCCGCAGCGCGCGCTGACTGCGTATGAGCGCGCGACGATCTCGGGCTACAAAGTCGCTGATAGCCGGGCGACGCGCGTGAACGAGAACTTTTCTCCGTGGCATACAAAGGTGTTGCGGCTCGCGGCGCGCGACAAACGCGTTCAACGGATTCTCACTCACGCCTCGATCAAAAAGCATCTTTGCGACACGGTCACTGGAGACCGGACGTGGCTGCGAAAAATCCGACCGGTGTTTGGGCACAACTATCATTTCCACGTGCGGCTGTTCTGCCCGGAGGGTGTGAAGGGCTGTCGCGCGCAAAAGCGCGTGCCGCGCAATGACGGATGCGGGCCGTCGCTCGATTACATGCTGAAGCGTGTCGCGGGGAAAATCCGTCCGCCAAAACGTCCTGAACCGAAGCCAGGCGCGAAGCCGTGGATCCATTCAATCGACAAGTTGCCGACCGCCTGCCTCAACGTTCTGAAAGTTGACCGACCGCAGCTGCTGGCCCGTTCGGTGGCGCCGAAGCAAGCGCGCGCCCCGCGACCGCGCCGCAATCCGGTCCGGTGATCATGCGGGTGGCGCGTTTGCATAGTGCAGGGATGCTGGCTGCGTGAGCATTGCGATCACGGGGGCGACCGGGCGGCTTGGGCGTGCGGTCATGGCGCTGCTGGTCCAGACTGGCGCGCCGGTGCACGTGCTTTCACGCAATTTGAATGCGGCGACCGATCTGTTCGGCGACGTCGCGACGATCCATGAATGGCATCCGCTCTCAAGCGCGCCGCCCGCATCTGCGCTGCGTGACGCCGAGGTGGTCATTCATCTGGCTGGCGGGCCTGTCGCCGGGCGCTGGACGGCGTCCCGGCTTGATCGCATTCGGCGCTCGCGGCTCATTTCCAGCGAGCGGTTGGTGAGCGCGCTGAAGGAGCGCCCGGTGCGTTTGATCGGGGCGTCGAGCTATGGCGTTTACCGCGGGCGGTCGGGCGAAACCTACAGCGAAGAGACCCCGCTCGAGGCGCCGGAGACGCCGGTCCAGACGCTCGTGCAGGACTGGGAGCGGATGGTGCTTTCGGCGCGGCGCAACCGGTCAAGCGTGGCGGTGATCCGCTACGGCATGATCTGCGGTGCGGCGGCCTCAGATCAGCGCCCGCTTTTTCCTCACGGCTTTGCCGCACAGTGCGAGCGCGGCCTCGGGCTGATGATGGGGGAAGGGCAGCAGATTGTGCCGGTTGTCGACATTGAGGATGCGGCGCGGTTGACCGTCTGGCTGGCGAGTGCGCCGGAGCTTGAAGGCGCGGTCAATGCTGTTGCGCCGACGCTTCTGACGCTCGGCGATATCGGTGAGGCGATCGCAACGAGCTGTGGGCGCGGTCCGCGACTGGCGATCCCGAATTGGATGGCGCAGCCGTGGCTCGGGCCGTCGGCGGCGTTCTCGCTTGGCAGTTTTGACATTCAGCCGCAACGCGCGCTGGCGGGTGGTTTTCAGTTTCTGCGTCCGGACGGGCGGGACGTGATTGCGCGGGCATTGGCGAGCCGCGCCGGTGTTGGCTCGCCCACGGTTGCTGAGCCTTCAGTGGTTGACCCGCCAGCCTTTGCTGATCCTCCGACGGAAGCGGCGTCGGCGGTTGAGCCGCGTGGCTCACTGATCGAGAGACTGAAGAATCAGTAGCGCGATGACGTTGCTGGTACGTGCTTGCTACGCGACGCCGAGTGCAGCTTTTTTCTCCGCAGCCCAGGCGCCAATCAGGCGATCGGCGACGATGCCCATCGCGGCGATGCCGAGGCCGGCCATAACGCCACGACCGGCATCACTTGACGGTAGTGCACGATAAATCTCCTGTCCGAGGTCGCTGCCACCGATGAGCGCGGTGATCGCTGTCATGGCGAGTGCCATCATGATGGTCTGGTTTACGCCGAGCATGATTTCGGGGATCGCGATCGGCAGTTTCACTTTCCAGAGTTGCTGCATCGGCGTCGCGCCAGACATCCCTGCGGCTTCCACCGTCACGTCCGGAATGCGCTTCAAGCCGAGATAGGTGTAACGGATCGCCGGGACCATCGCGTACGGGATGATCGCGAAGATGATCGCCAGCTCACCGACGCGGAAAAGCATGATGGCCGGGATCAGGTAGATGAATGACGGGAAGGTTTGCAGGAGATCGCAGACGAAGAGGACGACGCGGGACGAGCGGACCAACCGCGCGATGACCGCGCCTGAAGCCGCACCGATGAGAAAGCCTGTTGCAGCGCCGGTTAGCCCGGCACCGGCATTGCCGAAGACTGCGAAGATGCCGCCAATGAGCAGCGCGCCGACGATGTCTCCGGTCGTGATGCGCGGAGTCAGTAGGTTCATGTCCTGTGTTGCGGTGATCCCGACCGTCACGCCGATCAGCGCGCAAAGAACAAGTGCCGAGGAGACATAGTAGAACGTCGTCTGAGCAAACTCGTAATTCCCGATCGCGACGATCAGGCCGAATAACAGCGCGCTCACGAGTGCCGCGAGTTGCCAGCCGCCAAGGCGCCAGCCAAGAGCTGCGAGCACTGCGATTGCCGCCGTCCAGGGGATCGACTGATAAAATTCCCTGATCGGGATGAGAATGTTCAGCGTGATCGCGTCACGCACGGGGCGGATGTAGTCGATCAGCGAATAGGTGAACGCCTTGATGAGTTTGTCGAGTTCGAGCGCGTCGTTGCGATCAATCAGGAAGTAGGCGCGATTGAGCGTCGAGGTGTTGCGGGCACTGTCGAACTTGAACCACTCAAAGAGCGGCTCGAGTCGGAAGATGGCGAGCAGAAGTGCGCCGACGGCGATCCCGATGAAGAGGAGCAAGTGTCCGTGATCGCGGATGATGTTCTTCGTGTCGTGGTGGACATAGTCCGTCGCACGATTGGCATAGGCCTGGGTCATGCGATCGAGCATGACGGCCATCAGAACGATCGCGATGCCCTGCATCGTGGCGAAACCGAGTTTCAGCTGCTGGAGAGAAAAGAGCAGCTTGTGGCCAAGGCCAGCCGCGCCGACGAGTGAGGCGATGACGACCATTGCGAGGGTCTGCATGATCACCTGATTGAGGCCGAGCAGGAGTGTGCGCTGCGATGCGGGAAGTTGCACCTTCCAGAGCAACTGACGTTCGGTGCATCCGCTCATGTGCCCCGCTTCTTTCACGTCGCTCGGTACGGTGTTGATCGCCAGGATGGTGCAGCGTGCCATGGGCGGCATCGCAAAGATGACGGTCGCAACGAGCGCCGGCACCTGACCGGCGCCGAACATGACAACCACGGGCACGAGATAGGCGAGATGCGGCATGGCCTGCATCAAGTCGAACATCGGAGAGAAAATACGTGCGGCGGTCTTGCTGCGCGTTACGAGGACGCCGAGCCAGAGTCCGAGCGCAGCAGAGAATGGCACCGCAACGAGCACGAGCGAGAACGTTTTCACCGGCCTGTGGCGTGAGTCGATGAAGACGTTCTCG
>JBCAXC010000320.1:0-3609 GCA_038534255.1 Pseudomonadota bacterium | reverse complement strand
GACGGGACATCACGTTCACGTCGGATCAGGTTGTCGGTGTCGGGCAGGTTCGCATCTGTCGCAATGGCTGCGTTTGCCATGTCAGCCATCCGATCAAAACTGGTGCAGGTTCGGCCCGTGATCTAGCGCGTTGCCTGCTGCGATGCCAGCGCGTCTCGCGTTTCGCGCAAGCAACCAAGGCTAAAAGCTGCCGCGCTCGATATCTTTCGAAATCTGGAGCGCGGTTTCCGGTGCGCCGAGACGGCCGCGATAGACCTGCAGGTTGGCCATGACCTTTTTCACATACTCGCGCGTTTCCTTGATGTGGATCAGCTCGATCCAGTCGATCGGGTCGACGGTGCGGGCGCGTGGGTCGCCGCTTTTGCGGATCCAGTAACGCGCGCGGCCGGGACCGGCGTTGTAGCCTGCGTAGGTGAGAATGTAGGAGCCGGTGAATTCTTCGAGGCGGCCCGTGAGGTAGGCGCTGGCGAGTGCCGCGTTGTAGGCAGGGTCTGCGGACAGGCGGCGGGTCAGCGCGCGACGTGAGCCACACTTCAGGTTGTGCGTCCGGCAGACATCTCGCGCGGTCGGCGGCATGACCTGCAGCACACCGCGCGCGCCGGCGATGCTCTTGATCAGCGTGTTGAACTCACTTTCCTGACGCGCGAGGCCGTAGAGCATGGCAGGTTCCGGCGGCGTGACCACCGGCTTGAAAAGCGGGAATGCGTGGGTCGGGTAGGCGTAATCGACGAGCGGCACGCCGTGGAAAAGGGCGGCTTTGCCAATGCGGACTGACATCTGCGTATCGTTGATCGAGATGGCGAACTGCGCCGCAAGTTCGTAGATGGCGGGCGACTGGCGCGAGCGTGAAATGCCCCGTATCAGGCGGCGGCGGAGCGCGGATGCGTCTGCAATGTGTGCGTACCGCAAGGCCTGGAGAAGATCGTTGTCGGCGGTCGCTTTCGCGAGGTCTGGTGTCAGCTCCGGTCGCTCGGGAATTGCGAGGGTCGTCGCGTCTGGCTCAAGTTTGTGACGGGCGAGCTGGCCGTAGAACGTCGCGAACTCTGTGGCGGCCTTGGTGTAGGCGTCGCGTGCAGCAGCTTCGTTGCCGAGGACATCGTGCACCCGCCCTAGCCAGTAGTGTGACTGTGCGCGGGTGCGCGGTCCGTCTGCGCTCTGCGTGAATGCCTCCAAATGGATGCGGCCCTGTTCCGCCTTTTCGAGAAAGCGGAAGGCGATCCACCCGGCCATGAAGAGCGCTTCGTTGCGTGCGTTGGTCGAAAGCGGTGAGCGCTTGGAGGCGAGCGCATAGGCGGTGCGATAGTCCTTGCGGTAGAGCGCGTTGAAGATGTTGACGCGGCGCTCAATCCACCATTCGTCCGGCGCGACGAGGGCAGAGGTGTCTTCCGGCGCGTCCAGCAGGATGCGGATTGCCCGTTGGTGCTGACCCTTGCGGCGGGCGAGCTGGGCGCGTGACAGCTCCAGCGGCCAGTCGCGGGTTGAGGGGGCATCTGCGTCCGCGCTGGTGCTTGCGGTCTTTTGTGTCTCGCGCACTGCTGCTGTCGGATCGACGCTTGCGGTGATGGCCGTGATCTCTTCTTTCTTTTCCACATCGCCTGCCACGTCTGTGGTCTTGCGGATCGGCAGCGGGATCTGATCAGCCTTCAGGCGACGATTAAGCGCCGCCATGGCTGTGGTTGCGCGGGCCATGCGGTTGCGGCGCGCACGCCCGTACGTGCGCCAGACAGCGAGGCGTGCTTCGGCTTTTGCTTTTTCCGTCCCCTTCAGCAGACTGATCATGCGGCGGATCACGGCGAGGCGCTGACGACGCCCATAGCGGTCGTCATCGAGGAGATACTGATCGAGGCGCCAGCGGATGTCGGCCTGCGTGATCTGGTCGGGGAAACGTTTCAGCAGGCGCGCCTCGATCGTCGCTCCGTACCTGCCATGGCGGAAGCCGGCGCTTATCAGTTTGGCGCCTTCATCCGGCTTGCCGTCAGCCATCAGCGCGGCACCGAGCGCGGCCTTGCCGGCACCGGACTGTGGCGGTGTGGCCTTGAAGAAGCGGCGGACTGTGGTCGGGCGTGCATTTGCTAGCAGCAGGGCTTCCTCAGCGCGCTGGCGCAGCAAATCCTGCTCCGGCCATGTGGGGTTGGCGAGGCGGAAGGCTTCGATATCTTCGGCGCGCGCACCGGATGCGAGGCGCCGGAATGTGGCCCAGCGCACGAGTTTTGCGGCCCCCGGTTGCGTGATGGCATCCGCGCGGGCGAGAGCTGACGCGGTGCGGCGCGCGCTGACATCGGCGAGTGCGGCGCGCACCTCATCGCGTACGACAGCATCATTCCCAGTTTCGAGCAGCGGCTGAACGGCAGCTTCGGCCCGTGAAATAACGCGCTCTGGTGGACCGAACACCGGCCCGCGCGCGATTTGTGACGGTTTGGGAGATGCCGGGTTTTTGGGTGCTGCCTGGCTATCGGTTGATGCTGCTTCAGATTGTGCAGGTATCGAGCGCGACGTGGGTGTCGTTGTCGATTCGCTGGTCGTCACCGCCTTCCCGACAGGCCCCCGCAGAAAAGAGCCATCATGCGGTTTTGGCCCACTCGCTTCCGGCAGGGCGCTGGCTGCAAGCAGTCCGGCTGTCGCGACGAGCAGGAGAGAGATTGCGCCCCAGCCACATCGCTGGACCAGAACTCGCGTGCGCGCCCATCGCTCGCTCGCTGCGTGCGTACCCGCATGCGCGGGGCCGGCGGGGTCGGGTCTGCGAAACGTTTGGGGCACGTGACGAGCAACCGTTCTTTTGTGAAATCCTGAAGCCCAAACCCTAAACGTCGGCGGGCCCCGATCGTCCCATCATTCGTGGACGCATCTTGTGTAGATATTACCAACACCGCCCAGCGTCGGCTGCGATAGGAGACGGCGTGGTCGAGCGGTGCGGCAGGATTCCGGCGACTTCGTGTCAGGCGACGGTTGCAGCGGGCACACATTGCGCCATATGGTCCGCGCCGCCGTCACACCCAGCCAGGATCGTTTCGCCATGTTCAAGGGATCATTCCCCGCACTCGTCACTCCGTTTCGCGATGGTGAGATCGACGAGAAGGCACTGCGCGACCACGTGGCATGGCAGATCGCGGAAGGCTCACACGGGCTTGTGCCCGTTGGCACGACGGGGGAGTCCCCCACCTTGTCTCACGAAGAGCACAAGCGCGTGGTCGAGATCACGATTGAGGCTGCGGACGGGCAGGTTCCAGTGATTGCAGGGGCGGGCTCGAACAACACGCGGGAATCGATCGACTTCGCCGAGCATGCCGAAAAGGCGGGGGCGCAAGGTCTGCTGGTCGTGACGCCGTATTATAACAAGCCTAACCAGCGTGGCCTCTACGCGCACTTCGAGGCGATCGCAAAGGCGACCGCGCTGCCGATCATTATCTACAACATTCCGCCGCGCTCGATCATCGACATGACGGACGAGACGATGGCGCGCCTCTACAACGATTTCGACAACATCATCGGCGTCAAAGATGCGACGGCGGACATCACTCGGATCTCCAAGATGCGGGGCCTCGTGGATCGCCAGTTCAATTTTCTCTCCGGCGAAGATCCGACTGTGCTCGGCTTCATGGCGCATGGCGG
>JBCAXC010000319.1:0-3625 GCA_038534255.1 Pseudomonadota bacterium | reverse complement strand
CCAGGTGGTCAAAAATCGCGATGCGTTGCGCGCTGGTCAGCGTGCTGTGACAGTCGCCGGTCTTTGACAGAAATTGGTAAGGTTCTGGCGGCGCGGCACACAATTCGCATTCCACAGGCCAGATTTGCGAGCGGTGTACTGTGTCGCGGACGGACGGTCAACCGCCGAGCCCGTGTCATGCGTCATTTCTCGCTCTGGGCTTCAACACGGATGACGCCATGGCCGGGAACTTTCACGAAGATTTTGCGCAAGGCGACGTGCCGATGCCCAAACCGCGGGCAACGGGGATCGTCTTTACCGTGGTTGCGGTGATCGTGGCTGTGTTTTTCCGCGACACGTCGTGGGTCTGGGGCCCCGCGCTCGGCATCGCGGGGTGTCTCGGTCTGCTTGCCTGGCACGTGCCGCACCGGCTCGAGCCGCTGAACAGGGCCTGGTTCCGTTTCGGGATGCTCCTGCACAAGGTCGTCAATCCACTGGTGATGGCGATCATGTTTGCCGTGGCGATCATCCCGATGGGGCTCGGCATGCAGCTTGTGCGTGATCCTTTGCGCAAGAAGGCGGCTCCGGAAGGCCAGAGTTACTGGATCGATGTCGATCCGGAGACGGCGACTGGTACGTCGATGAAAAACCAGTTCTGATCGTCGTGCAGGGGCTGATGAGGTCGTTGCACGCCTCGCATTGCGCGCCGATCACACGCGTGACTGGCCTTCGCTTTGCACCACCCAGGCCTAATCCAAATCTGCCGCACGTGGTGTGTCAGGAGCGAAGACAGGAGACGTTGTCATGGGATCGTTGATCAAGGAACTCTTTGCCTACCTCGGCGCGCGCAAGAAGTGGTGGCTGCTGCCGGTGCTGCTCGTCATCGGGCTTTTCGGTGGGCTGCTTGTTCTGGCGCAGGGCTCGGCGGTCGCTCCGTTCATCTACACCGTCTTCTAGGCCGGAAGATCCAATCTGGATCGGGGGCACCATCGGGTGTCCCCGCTTTTTTCTCTCACGCACGAGTGCCCCATGCGTATTCTTGGAATTTCCGCGTTCTATCATGACAGTGCGGCGGCGCTGATCGAGGACGGACGGATCGTTGCCGCAGCACAGGAAGAGCGGTTCACGCGCAAGAAGCATGATGCTGCGTTCCCGGTCGAGGCGATCCGCTACTGTCTTGATGAAGCAGGTGTGACGCTCGACGACGTGGATCACGTCGCGTTCTTCGAAAAGCCGTTCGTGAAGTTTGAGCGCCTGCTCGAGACGTATCTGGCGAACGCGCCGCGCGGCTACGCTTCGTTCCGGGTCGCGATCCCGGTGTGGATCAAGGAAAAGCTCTTCCAGAAGTCACTGCTGATCAAGGAGCTCAAAGCCTTCGCGCCGTCGGGTGAGGTCGAGGACAAGCTGATGTTCGCGGAACATCACCAGAGCCATGCGGCGTCGGCTTATTTTCCCTCTCCGTTCGAGGAAGCCGTTGTTCTCACGATGGATGGTGTCGGCGAATGGGCGACGGCCTCGGTTTCGATCGGTCGCGGCAATACGCTGAGCCGGACGCGGGAAATTCGCTGGCCGCATTCGCTTGGCCTGCTTTATTCGGCCTTCACCTACTACACCGGGTTCAAGGTCAACTCCGGCGAGTACAAGATCATGGGTCTCGCGCCCTATGGTGAGCCGAAATACGCGAACCTCATCCTCGAGCATCTGATGGACCTGCGCGAGGATGGCAGCTTCTGGCTTGACCAGAGCTACTTTGACTACGCGACCGGCCTGACGATGACGACGAAGAAGTTCGACGCGTTGTTCGGCGGGCCGCCGCGCACATCTGAGTCGGAGGTGACCCAGCGCGAGATGGATCTGGCGGCGTCTGTGCAACTCGTGACGGAAGAAGTGATGCTGCGGATCACGCGCGATCTGCGTGCGCGGTATGGCATCGACAACCTTTGTCTCGCGGGCGGCGTGGCGCTGAATTGTGTGGCGAACGGCAAGGTGCTGCGGGATGGGGCGTTTTCCAACGTCTGGGTCCAGCCGGCATCCGGTGATGCGGGGGGGGCGCTCGGTGCGGCGCTGGCGGCTTATTACTGCGAATTGAAACAGCCGCGCACGGTTGCAGCCGGGCTGGATGCCATGGCCGGATCGTATCTCGGTCCGGACTATCCGCAGGAAGAAATTGAGCAGCGACTGGCAGGTGCCGGTGCCGTCTTTGACGTGATGGGCGATGAGCAGTTGCTGCCGACGACGGCCGCGCGGTTGGCCGATGGCGACGCCGTCGGATGGTTTTCCGGCCGGATGGAGTTCGGGCCGCGTGCGCTGGGTGGGCGGTCGATCCTCGGTGATCCGCGCAACGAGGCGATGCAGAAAACGCTCAACCTCAAGATCAAGTATCGCGAGAGTTTCCGTCCCTTCGCGCCTTCGGTGCTGCGCGAGGATGTGGATGATTATTTCGAGCACGAGAGCGACAGCCCTTACATGCTGATGGTCGCTGACGTGAAACGCAACCGTCGCCGACATACACGCACGGAGGATGAGCAGCTCTTCGGCATCGACAAGCTGAATGTGCCGCGTTCCGACATTCCGGCGGTGACACACGTGGACTACTCCGCGCGCATCCAGACGGTGCATGCGGAGACAAATCCGCGCTATCACGGGCTCATCAAGGCGTTCAAGGAACAGACCGGCTGCCCAATCGTCGTGAACACCTCATTCAACGTGCGCGGCGAGCCGATCGTGTGCACGCCGGAAGATGCGTTCCGCTGCTTCATGGGCACGGAGATGGACACGCTCGTTGTCGGCAACTGCTTCCTGCGGAAAGATCGCCAGGATGCGTCGTTGGCGGAGGATTATAAAGACCGGTTTGAGCTGGACTAACGTCTTTCGCTAAGCGACACGCGGCCGGAGTGCGGGCCGAACCGCACTCGTATTCCCTCGCGTTGTCAGGCCAGATCGTGATGGTTCACGTTTCGGGACATAAAGCTTCGTAGCCAGCAACCTTGGAAAACGCTTCGTGCTCGCAGTTTGCGAGATCGCCAAACTGCGGCTGAGCAGAAGTTGTGGCAGCGTTTGCGAGGCCGTCGACTTGGTGGCTTTAAGTTCAATCGGCAGATGCCGGTTGGACCGTACTTCGCCGACTTTGTGTGTCGGGGCTCCCGCGTGATCGTTGAAGTTGATGGCGCGACGCACGGTTCGCCCGATGAGCAAGCGGCTGATGCGAGGAGAACCGTTGCGCTGGAGCAGCAAGGCTACATCGTGCATCGCGTGCTGAATATCGACGTTCATGAGAACATCGACGGCGTTTGCGAAACCATACTCTTTGTGCTGCAGACCCGCTCTCCCATGAGTGACTGACGGCCGATGTTTCCTTCTCCCCGCTTGCGGGGAGAAGGTGCCCGAAGGGCGGATGAGGGGGAGCTTCTTGCTCGCGCGCCAACGTTTTGCCTCCGCCCCTCAATTTGACGTGCGCGGACACCACAAACACTGGTGCGGAGGCTGCCCCTCACCCCGATCCTCTCCCCACTCGCGGGGTGAGGGGGAAAATCAGCCCGCAATCTTCGAAAAGTCGGCGACTTTCGCGGCCGTGTTGCGGATGGCGGCGAGGAGGTTGAGGCGGTTGGTGCGCAGGGCTTCGTCATCGTCAACGCCGACGACGAAG
>JBCAXC010000318.1:0-3628 GCA_038534255.1 Pseudomonadota bacterium | reverse complement strand
CACGCCGACGTGGGATCCGCACGTCAGGGGATGGGGAACGCGGTTTGCACTTCGGCATATGCTGAGCGTGCCCATGCTGCGACCGGCGTTCGTAAACTACGACATTTCAGCGATTGGGGCGTTCGCGCCGCAGTGGCTTCGGCGTCGCGGCATGCCATTGTTGACGTGGACAGTGCGCACACCGGCACAACGCGCCGATGCCGAGCGGCTTGCGGATGCCATGGTCTTTGAAGGCTTTGTGCCGTGATCCCGCGTGCGCGCGTCACCTGTTATCGCCGGGCCAGACATCATGAGCGACGCGAACGACGCCAATAGCGATGATGCCGCGGCTGACGGGCATGACGGGCCGGTGGTGCGGATCGAGAGCGAGATCGCGGCGATCCCGGCGTCGCAGTGGGATGCCTGTGCGCTCCCTCCGTCGCAGGCAGAAAATCCTTTTCTCTCCCATACATTTCTTGGCGCGCTTGAGGAAGCAGGGTGCGTGAGCGCAGACACGGGCTGGTTGCCGCAACATATGGTGCTGGCTGAAAGCGCGGACGCCGACGCGAAGATCCTAGGCGTTATGCCGTGTTACCTGAAGAGCCACAGCCAGGGAGAATATATCTTTGATCATGGCTGGGCTGATGCTTTCGAGCGCGCGGGCGGGCGCTATTACCCGAAGCTGTTAAGCGCGGTGCCTTTCACGCCTGTGACGGGGAGGCGGTTTCTGGTTGGCGATGATGCGGGCGAGAATCGGGAGGTGCGTGAGGCCATGTTGCTTGCCGGCGCAGTGCAGCTTTGTGAAAAACACGGGGTCTCCTCGTTCCACGCCAACTTCGTCACGGAAGACGAGTGGCAGCGGATGGGGGCCGCCGGACTACTGCGCCGTGTCGATCAGCAGTTTCACTGGCAGGACGAGGGATATGGCGACTTCAACGGGTTTCTCGATGCCCTTGCCTCCCGAAAGCGCAAGGCGATCCGCAAGGAGCGGCGTCAAGCGCTCGAGAACGAACTCGAGGTGCGCTGGATCACCGGCTCCGATCTGCGTGAAGAGCACTGGGACGCGTTCCATGAGTTCTACATGGACACCGGTGCGCGAAAGTGGGGACGGCCCTATCTCAATCGGGAATTTTTCTCTCTTATCGGAGAACGCATGGCCGACAAGGTTCTGCTGATGCTGACCTTTCGGGAGGATCGCGCGGTCGCGGGTGCCCTCAACATCATCGGAGGCGACACGCTTTATGGCCGCTATTGGGGTTGCAACGAGCATCACCCGTGCCTGCACTTCGAACTCTGTTACTATCAAGCGATCGACTTTGCGCTGGCACACGGGCTGAGCACGGTCGAAGCAGGAGCCCAGGGAGAACACAAGCTGGCGCGGGGTTACGTCCCCAAGCCGACGTACAGCCTGCATCATCTGCCGAACGCCAGCTTCCGTCGCGCGGTGGAGGATTATCTCGAAGGCGAGCGCGATTACGTGGCACAAACGATTGAGATTCTTGGCCAGCACACGCCTTTCCGGAAGGACGACACGACATGAGTGACTATGACGACCAGAACATCTTCGCGAAAATTCTGCGTGGCGAGCTGCCCGCCCATACGATCTACGAAGATGATCTGACGCTGGCGTTCATGGACATCATGCCCCGCGCTGACGGGCATGCGCTGGTCATCCCGAAGACGGAGGCACGCAACGCTCTAGACGCGACACCAGCGCAGCTCGCGGCCGTGATGGCAACGGTTCAGAAGGTGGCGCGCGCGGGGATGGCGGCGTTTGCAGCCGACGGCGTCACGATCCAGCAGTTCAACGAGGAGGCCGGCGGGCAGGTCGTGTTTCATCTCCATGTGCACGTTCTGCCGCGCCACGAGGGCATCAAATTGCGCGCGCCGGGGACACCGGCCGACGCTTCAGCGCTTGAAGAAAACGCAGCACGCCTGCGGACAGCGTTGGCTGACTGACGTGTTCGCAACGCGAACCAGCGCACTTGCGTCTGGCGCGTCCACTCCAACCATCGAGACAAGCACGCACGTCTCCCTCCCTTCGTGCGTGACGCGTCTCGGCCAGATACGGAGCCCATACCGTTGGCCGAAGGTCGATCCCGCGCTGACCCCAATCTGTGCGGGATCGACCGCTTGCCAGGGTCGCGAACGAGGTCGGTGCGCGATCTCATCAGGTATCGCGCGGGGTGTTCGTGAGATGAACGTCAGATGAAGGCCGGGCTCAGAAACCTTTCAGTCGCCGCAGGGCACTGTCTCTTCAGAACACGGGCAACTCGTGCCCTCTTGTGAAAGGAGACACTTATGTCTTTCAAAACCATCGCCCTGACCGCCGCGACTGCTGCAGCTTTCGCTCTTCCCGTCTCAAGCGCGCATGCGGCGCCTGCGCTCAAGGGCAAGCTCGCGATCGAGCGCAGCGGTGACGCCAAACTCATCAAAGTCGTGAAGCGCAACAGGCGCGGCGTGCGCCCGTTCGGCAATCTGCGTACGCCGGGGATCAACCGACGCCTCAACAGGCAGCGCAATCGTATCCGCAATGCGCGTCGCAACGGTCGGCTGACATTTGGTGAGGCCCGCCGGGTCCGCAAAGGTCTCAAGCGTGTGCGTCGTGCGTTGCACATCGCGCGGTTCGACGGTCATGTGAGCCGGTTCGAGCGTCGCAAGCTGCACAACATGCTTGATCGGAACGGCCGCAAGATTCGTCGTCTGGCCAACAACGGTCGGTTCGCGAATGGTCATCGTCGCAAGCCGGGCGCGTCGCTCTACCTCTCGTTCTGAAGGTACGCCGATAAGAGGTAGGTCGGTTCAGACACACCCCCTCCTCTACAGATAGAAACAACGCCTCCCGCTTTTCCAGACGGCGGGGGGCGTTGTCGTGTCTGAGGATGTCACTGCGGAATCAATTCGGCGCCGACGAGCAACGCCACCGCGCCGCAAATGACACCGAGCGCGAGACGTTTTCCGAAGGCGAGAAAGACGACGATACCGATGACGAAAGCGCCGAGGCGGATACCAAGCGGTATGCCTTCGAGTTGCCCGGTCGGGAAGACGAGCAGGCGGGTCACGAGCCCGGCTACGAGCGCGGTCGAGACGGCGCGCACCCAGCGAAAGACGGCACTGTCGAGATCGAGATCGCGCGACAGCCAGACGCCGGCCCAGCGCCAAGGCTCTGTCATGGCGACGCCGGCGACGAGGATCAGCAGATATCCTCCCCAACCGCTGGCGACGAGGTCTTGCGGGCTCACGGCGGCGGCCCGCCCTTGCCGACCACGACACTGCGCTTGCGCATCCATTCCCCCACCGCGAATGCCAGCGTCCCGCCAATCAGACCGGTGGCCAGCAAATCCAGTCCGGGGACGGCGAGAAACAGTAGCGGGCCCAAGGCCGCGCCAATCGGGATCGCGAGACGATCAGCCCGGCTGGCCGCAGCGGCGATGAGTGAGAGGATGAAATATATTGGTGTGAGAAAGAGAAGGACAGCGGCAAGGCGTGGCGGCAGCGCGCCGGCAAGAAGATATCCCGCAGCTGTCGCGACAAGCGTCGCGGTGCACAGCAGCACAGCGAACCCAAGGAAGAACGGCAGGCGCACATGTTGCGGCAGGCTTGGCAGGCGACGTAACGTCGCGATCACAGCCTGGGTCGAGGCGTTACG
>JBCAXC010000317.1:0-3636 GCA_038534255.1 Pseudomonadota bacterium | reverse complement strand
GCGGAAGATCTGGCGCAGGAAGCGTTTGTACGTTTGTGGCAACGCCTCGGCGAATTGGAGATTGGTGCTGCTGGTGTCTGGCCCTGGCTGCGGCGCGTGATCTTCAATCTTGCGATGGATCGGCGTCGGGCGCGCCGGGATACGTCACCGGATGCCCTTGAATTCATCGCAAGTGAGGATGACCCGCAGTTTGACGCCGAGGCGCGCGATCTCGGTCGGCATGTTGCTGAAGCGCTCGGTGATCTGCCGGAGCGGCAGCGTTTCGCGCTTGTGATGTTTCACTACGAAGGCTGCTCGATGAAAGACATTGCGGACCTGCTGGAGACCAACGATCGCGCTGTCGAGTCCCTGCTGGCGCGGGCCCGCCGTACGTTGCGCACCACGCTAGCCGATGACTGGCAGGCGCTCTTGCCGGATGCGCGCGCGGCGACACAGACGGGCGGAGCCGGGGAGCCGGGCGGGCAGATGCGCGGAGAGGAATGACTGCTATGGATCACATAAAACTCCTGAGGGAGACGCTCGACGCCTTTGGTTCGGACACGGCGCGTTGGCCGGAGGGGCGCGCCGAAGCACTGACGGTTGCCATGGCGAGCGTGGAAGGGCAGCGATTACTGGATGAGGCGCGTGCACTCGATCGTACGTTGACGCTGGGTGACGCGTCGCGCGCTGCGGATGCGCGCGACGCGGACAGCCACGCGGCTCTGCTGAACGCGATCATGGAGCGCACAGTGGACACTGACGGTGTGCGTTCGGCGACTGATCCATCACGCAGAGATGTCGAAGATCGCGGATCTGTCGCGTTACGCTCAGGCGATGCAGACCGGCGCCCGATGCTTTGGCGCACGGTTGCGGGTGGTGCGCTCGCCGCGTCTCTCTGTATCGGTTTTCTCTCCGGAATGAGCGGCAACGTCATCGCGGTAAGCGATGGATTTCTCGCCGCTTCTGAACCCGCCAAGCCGTCGAGTGATGACACGGATGAACTGCTCGCCGAACTCTCCTACGGCGGGCTCTATGAGTTCGAGGATGACATACTATGACCGATGCTTCCGACGACGTTGCGCAGACACAGCCGCGCTGGCGGATGCCGCGGTGGGGCTGGGTGTTGGTCTTTATCTCCCTTGCGCTGAATTTGCTGGTGGTTGGCTCGATCATCGGGATGCGGTTTGCAGGTCCTGGTGGCGGATGGCATGCCGGTGGTGGTCATGAGGGGCGCGGCGGCATGCGTCGTGTCCTGCGCAGTTTACCTCAGGATCAACGTAAGGAGGTGCGTGCCTTGCTGCGCGAGCATCGCCAGAAGGTCAGACCATTGCGGCGTGCACTGCGCGAGGAGACCCGGAAGCTGCGACCGTTACTCGAAGCGGAGAGTCTCGATCAGGCGGCGTTCACGGCGCAACTCGATGTCATCGAAAAACGTCGCGCTGGCATTCAGCGAGAGCTGCGCAGCATGGTTGAAGACTTGGCTGTTAAACTCCCACCGGATGTGCGGGCGCGTGTGATCGCGCGCATTATCGGGCGTGGCACGGGGCGCAAGCGGCGGCGGTGACCGCTTTTGTGACTGGAGGGGTCTGAGACCCGCGGAGACCAGCGAGGCCTATGCGGCTTTAAAGTCTGCTGTCGCATCGTTGGCCGGTGTCGGCAGTTCGCAGATCATCTCAAGCAGGGTGTCGTCGTAAGGCGTGGCCTCATCTGACCGCTCACGGACCTCCAGGCGGCCTTTCATTGTCTCGATCAGCACGCGTGCGGTCGTCTCGCTCAGCGTGTCGCGACTTGCGAGGGCAGACTGTCCTGAGAGGCTGGTGGATGCGATCAGTGGCGCGGTTTCGATGCAGGTCTTCGGGTCGATCGGGGTCGTGAAGACCAGCCGGGCGCAGTCTGTGTCCTGCTCAAGCGCCACGCTCACCGTTGTCCCGGCGCGAGCGTGAGTCTTGAGAGTGCTCACAAGATTGCGGATGGCATGCTGCAGCAGCGTTGGATCCGCTGCCGCTTCAAGCTGCGTTTCTCCGGTGACATCGAGTTGGGTTGATTGATGGGCGTCGAAAAGTGTTGGCGCATCATCCTGCCAGGCGATTTCGAGAACGTCAGCAAGCGGCACCGGTACACATGCCAGCCCCGTCTCGGACAGGTCGTCATTCAGTGCGAGCAAGTCCTCGACAGTGCGCAGGAGGATCTGACTGCTATCCGTGATGTGGGAGCAATATTCCGCATACTTGGGATGGCCGAGGGCGCCGAATGCCTCGCTGTTCATCATGGATGAAAAACCGATGACGGCGTTCAGTGGGGTGCGCAACTCATGGCTGATGCTCTGGGCGAGGCGCAAGCGAGCGTCATCGGGGCGGGGCAGACGGACATTATTTTTCTCAGATTGTGGCGTCAGCAAATTTTTTTGCGGCGACGGAGGTGCACTCCTCTCGCGAACGGTGCGCTGAGCGGCGAAGAGTGGCCACGCAACCGCGCAGACGGCGCCAAGTGCGAGAACGAGAACGGCCCATTCAAAAATTGAGAGGAGCTGGTGATAGAGCGCTGCGTTGTCGAGCGCGGCAAGCCAGCTGTGCGAGATTTTTATGGTGAGCGCTGTTGCAGATGCAGCGGCTGCCGTCACCCAGGTCAGACTCGTCAACGTGCGGGGTGTTTCTCGGGGTGTGGGCGGACTTGCGGCCCAGTCTCCTCGTGGTGAGGCAAAGGAAGGGTCCGGCGGAGACGCTGTATCACTGAGGAAGCGTGCATCGCCAACAGGCGCAGCTTCTCCGTTATGCCGAGCGGTGCCCGTCATCGCCATCTCCCCGGATTTCTCTCGACCCCGACCGCGACGACTGCCCTCGCCACGGTTTGTTTACCATGGCGGAGATTTTATCTGCTGTCTACACGCGCGGAGGAAAATCTTCCGAAAAGAGGAGGTTTTTTCTTCAGTTCAGCGTTCGAGAGGTTATTTCGAACACATCTGGAGATAAATTCTTTTTGCGGGAGATGCGCTGCAGTTGCTTGCGCGCCTGACGCTGGCGGCCCGTCTCCATGGTTTTCCATGAGCGGAAGGCGTTGAGAAGGCGGGCAGCGATCTGCGGGTTGATCTCGTCGAGAGACATCACGGTATCTGCAACGAGGCGATATCCTTCCCCGTCCGGGCTGTGGAATGTCACAGGGTTGTTCATTGCGAGCGGGGCGATGAGCGCGCGGACCTTGTTGGGGTTGCGGAGGGAAAACAGTTCGTGGTCCATCAGCTCTCGGACCCGTTGCAGAGTGCCGGGCGCTGTTGAGCCGGCCTGCTGGGAGAACCAGGCATCAATGACGAGATGGTCGTCTTTCCAGCGCTTGTAGAAGGCCGAGAACGCTTTTTCTCGCTCGGGCGTCTCCGTGTGTGAAAGGATGGCGAGGGCGGCGATCTGATCCGTCATATTGGTGGCGGAGCGGAAATGGCGGAGCACGCGGGCAGGCGTTTTCGCGTCCGGGTTGGCGGCGAGCATGCCGAGCGCCGCATTCCGCAATGCGCGTCGCCCGACCGCTTCGGCATGCGGGCTGTATGGGCCCGTGTCCTTGTGTGTGCGGTATAAAGCCTCGAGCTCTTTCTCGAGGGTGCGGCCGATCGTGCGGCGGAGCTGGGCGCGGGCTTTGTGGATCGCGTCCGGATCAACGTTGGTGCCG
>JBCAXC010000316.1:0-3638 GCA_038534255.1 Pseudomonadota bacterium | reverse complement strand
GGTCTGCCCGTCAGAGGTGCGTTTCTCGCTTATCTGAATCCAACTTTTGTTGGGGAGCTGACGCTCGACAGAGAAATAATGATCGTCCGCATGCAGCGCGAGACGCTCGGCAAAGCGTTCGTCAAATTCTTCCTGCGTTTTTGGCTTGTCGATCCCGAACGAAAGCTCGGCACTGACCACTTCCGCGTAGGATGCGCCAACCTTCGTCGCTTCGTCGTACTCCGGAATAACCTTCACAAAGTGGTTGTTCTTCAGGACGACCCGATCTTCAGCATCGAAGAGGATAAAGCCTTGCGGCAAGCTATTGACGATCTCGGCACGCGTGCGCGCCTCTGTGTCCGCGGCTGCCATCTCGGCGAGCTTCATTCGCGTGGCATCCAGAATGACGCCGGTCCACAAAACGGATCCGTCCGCTTCGCGCTCCGGCCGCGCAATCGCGTGCGTATACTTTCGAGTGCCATCCGGCATCACGATCGACGCCTCGACGTCCCACGTCGTCATGTTGCGGGAAGCCTCCAGCAAGCGCTTGCGGAAGGTGTCACCGTACTCCGGAGCATAATTCGCAAAGAGCGCGCTGGGATTTGTCAGGATGTCGTGCGCCGAAACTCCAAAGAGCTCTTCCGCCGTTTCGCTGATGTATGTGTAGCGGATGTCGCCGTTGGGACAGACCCGACGTTGATAGACGACGCCGGGGATGGTTGAAGCCAGTTTTGAGAAGCGCTCGTTTGCCGAGGCAATTTGCTGGCTCTGCATGATTGAGTGCAAAACCATCTTGATGTGCGGGCCGACGCTGCGCATCGCCAGCCGATCCTCATCGCTGGGTAGACGTTCGTCGTTGAACAGGAGGATAACGCGCCCCTGCGTCTGACGAGCCATGGTGGTGTTTTGGCCTGAGATGGCTTCGCACCAGAACCACCCGAACGGTCGCTCCAGCGTCAGTTGATCGCCATGGACGGGACCGTCTTGTCCTTCAATCGTGGAGAGAACGCCAAGCCGCTGTGCCAGAAGCGGCGGCACATTTGGCGTTCTCAAGAGTTGCGCCAGGGAGGAGGCACGTGAGGGAGTCGCAGGCGTCGGCAGATCGCTCCGATTGCCGAATGGACGCGCTGCTCTGTCGGTGCGTCCGACGTCGTTTGAGTTCGCAACGGGAGCACTCGGCGTGGCCGATCTTTTCGCGACGAACTCTGGTGCCGTCGACATTGGTTGCTGTGTCGACTTCGTTTCAGTTTCCGTTTCGCGGTTTGTGACACCTGACTGTTGTTCGGGGCGATCGATGGCGATCACAACGCCATCAGCTGCAAACGCCGTCGCAATTTTCGTGAGCACAACATCAAGCGTAGCGCTCGATCCGTCACCGCCCATCACGTAGCCGAGCAGGCTCTCCTGCAGTGTCAGCAGCCGGGTCAACTGGGCGCGTTCGTGGTACGCTTTCAGGGCACGGTTCTCGAATCCTTCACCGAACTCAGCTTCGTATGCAGCGCCCATCTTGAGGGCCCCCGTTGCCCTTGACCGTCTCCCTCGTCAGCCTGGTGCAGCGCGGAGCTGCAAAGGGCACACCGAGGTGTCCGGCAATAATTTTCGTACCCGCGCGGCGCTCCTCGTCCCCGAGAGCTTCAAGCGCACTCTGGTGATCACGATGCTCGCGATCCTGCGTCCCGGATGGAGATGCCGCCTGCCATGGCACACCCCTATCCGTCGTCACGTCCTCAATGGCTGCTAGCCGTCACCCTGCAGCGCGTTCTTTTTCGGGTGCCGCACGACCTTGCCTTCGTAGTCGTAGATGAAGCCTGCACCTTCGATGAAGCTGAACGGCATTTTGAGACCGATCTCACGGACCTTGCGGAAGTTGATCGCGATGTCCGGAGGTGAAACGACACCGACTTTCAACTGGCCGACGGAAGTCTCACCACGCAGGACACGCATGCCGTAAAGCGTCGCGAGATGTGCATTACTGTCAAAGCTGATGCCGATCGAAAGCGCAGCGCTCTCGTCACCTTTTTTCACCACCTCAGGCACGACGCTCATGACTGGCACACGGTCGGAGTGATTGTTGATCGTCGCGATCTCGCGGAAGACCGACGTGCTGCCTGTGATCCAGAAGACGCTGCGCTCAAGGTTGATGTCGTTCTTGCGCATGGTCGACACGCCATTGCGAACCAGCTTGGCAAGTTCGGCGCGAGCGTTCTCCGTCTCTTTCACTTCAAGTCGGAGTACGCGAATGCCTTTAGAACGCGCGGTCGCTGCCATTGGTCGCGCCTGCGTCTCCATCGCGCTCACGTTGTTCGAGTCCACCAGGATCGCGAGGTTTGTCAGGTTCGGTTTAAGCTCCAGCAGATACGCCATCTGCGCCTCAACCGGCATGTTCAGCGATGTGAACGCGAAGTTTGTGTTGGTGCCACGCTCATAGCTTTCCGTCTGCCCAAGGATCACCGGATCCTTCGACGTGACAGAGATGACAGGTATTTTTCCTCCGCGATAGTTCTTCCAGAGCCACGCTGTAGACTGGGAACCCATCGCATAGATCAGGTCAGCATTCTCACGTTCCGCAACAGCGATCGCTTCTTTGCCAAGCTCGTCCTTGCGCTGAAAGTTGATTACCGTCACTTCAGCTTGGATGTCGCGTTCCGCAAACATGGAGAGAATGGTGCTGATCGCCGTATCATAAGCCGAAGACGGCCGAGGATAGAGCACGATCACGCGGTAACGCGGTTCGACCTTCACCCCCTCCGGTGTTTCATTGCCACGGATACGGATCAGAACCTTGTTGGCGTCACCCTCGACTTCCTGAACGTACCAGTTCTCCGTCACACTTTTGCGATATCGAAACCAGCTGGCGAACGCTGGCTTGGTCTCTTTGTCGGCGACGCGCGTTGCCACGACGATCGGCTTGGGTTTCGCCGCTGCTGCTGGACGGAAAACGCCGCTGGTTGCACCTTGTGAGTTTTGCGCCGTGAATGTCGACGGTGCATCCTGGCCGAATGCCACCGCAGACATGGCACCGGTCAGAACCACGGAGAGTGAGACACCTGCAACGGTGCGACGGAGATCAATCATGACATCGTACTCTTTCGCTCGAGATTTGGGGGCTCGCGTACCGAGCGTTTTCTGGGAGGGACGTGACCAGCGCATCACGCGCCCGCAGTGCGCTGCTGACTGGTCGCACGTTTGACGACGTCATCACCGGCGACTGTCGCCTCGTTGCCGTCGCTGCGCACCACGTTCTCCGACGTCAGGACGAACACGAGAGCGAACATACCGATGACGATCCCGACCACGCTGATGGCGCTCCAGTCATAGGACGTCCAGATCAGCAGCTGGCCGACGGCGACCGGCCCGGCAACATGACCAATCCGCTCGAGGAAGCGATATGTCGCTGTTGCCGTGCTCTGACCGATCCGGTCTGCGAGATCGGAGTCGGCAATGAAGGTGACGACCGGCGCATTGATGAAACCGTGCGCAATGCCGAGCAGTGCGACACCAATCACCAGCAGGCCGGTTGAGGCGTAGGCTGCGGTCTCCGCAGCGTTGGCGATGCTGCCGCTAAAGCCGATCAGCAGCAGGCCGACACCACTGAGGATCGCGCCCTGGAAGAGGACGTTGCGAGCATTGCCGATCCCGTCGACATACGACGTGATCAG
>JBCAXC010000315.1:0-3639 GCA_038534255.1 Pseudomonadota bacterium | reverse complement strand
GGGGCATCCCCACCCTTCAGACCACGCTCAGACATCAACGCAACTCTCATCTACCAACGCATGAGCCGTACGTCGCATACGGCCACGACACCTATGTAACGTGTTGTGGTTAATGAGGATTTAGACGGGACGAAGTCGTGCATCTGCATCCCGGACCGACGCAACATCTGAGCTTGGGACGGGCAGGCGCCCGCCCCGTCGCGCGCACCGAAGATGAAAGAATGCAGATTCCGCAGCGCTGCGGCGTTGCAGGCCAGAATCGCCGCACCTATATAGCCGCTATACACAATCACACAGCTTCAGGAAGCCGCGAGGCGGCTTGCCTAATAGGCTGAAATCACTGGCAAATCTGGCGCAGCGGGTGCCGAGAATTCGGGCCCATAGCGGCTGGCCGCAAAGAGAGGCAGCAACACCATGTCAAAAGTCATTGGTATCGACCTTGGAACGACCAACTCCTGCGTCGCGGTCATGGACGGTGGCGACCCGAAGGTCATCGAGAACGCAGAAGGCGCGCGCACGACGCCGTCGATCGTCGCGTTTACCGAAGGTGGCGAGCGTCTGATCGGCCTGCCCGCGGCGCGTCAGGCAGTCACAAACCCGGAAAACACCCTGTTCGCGATCAAGCGCCTGATCGGTCGTCGCCATGATGATCCGGCCGTCGCCAAGGACAAGGATCTCGTCCCCTACGCGATCGTGAAGAACGACAACGGCGACGCCTGGGTGAAGGCGCAGGACGACACCTATTCACCATCGCAGATCTCCGCGTTCATCCTCCAGAAGATGAAAGAGACGGCAGAAAGCCATCTCGGCGAGAAGGTCACGCAGGCGGTCATCACGGTGCCGGCGTACTTTAACGATGCCCAGCGCCAAGCCACCAAGGACGCGGGCAAGATCGCGGGCCTCGAAGTCCTGCGCATTATCAACGAGCCAACTGCAGCAGCACTCGCCTACGGGCTCGAGAAAAAAGACGGCAAGACCATCGCCGTTTATGACCTCGGTGGCGGCACGTTCGACGTTTCGATCTTGGAGATTGGCGACGGCGTCTTCGAAGTGAAGTCCACCAATGGCGACACGTTCCTCGGCGGTGAAGACTTCGACATGCGCATCGTCGACTACCTTGCCGACGAGTTCAAGAAAGAGAACGGCATCGATTTGCGCGGCGACAAGATGGCCCTGCAGCGCCTGAAAGATGCCGCCGAGAAGGCGAAGAAGGAGCTGTCCTCCTCGCAGCAGACGGACATCATCGAGCAGTTCATCACGATGGACCCGAACTCTCGTTTGCCGCTGCACCTCAATATGAAGCTCACCCGCGCGAAGCTGGAAAGCCTGGTCGGCGATCTCGTCGAGCGCACGGTCGAACCGTGTCGTGCCGCACTCAAGGACGCGGGTATCCAGCCCGGCGAGATCGATGAGGTCGTCCTCGTCGGTGGCATGACGCGCATGCCGAAGGTGCAGGAGACGGTCAAGAATTTCTTCGGAAAGGAGCCGCACAAGGGCGTCAACCCGGATGAAGTTGTCGCCATGGGCGCTGCCATTCAGGCCGGTGTGCTGCAGGGTGACGTCAAAGACGTGCTGCTACTCGATGTCACGCCGCTCTCGCTCGGCATCGAGACACTTGGCGGCGTCTTCACCCGCCTGATCGATCGCAATACGACGATCCCGACGAAGAAGAGCCAGACGTTCTCGACCGCCGACGACAATCAGTCAGCCGTGACGATCCGGGTCTTCCAGGGCGAGCGCGAGATGGCGGCCAACAACAAGATGCTCGGTCAGTTCGACCTGGTCGGTATCCCGCCGGCCCCGCGTGGCATGCCGCAGATCGAGGTCACCTTCGACATCGACGCCAACGGCATCGTCAACGTCAGCGCGAAAGACAAAGCGACGAACAAGGAGCAGTCGATCCGCATCCAGGCGTCGGGCGGTCTGAGCGATGATGACATCGAACAGATGGTGAAGGACGCCGAGGCGAACGCTGAGGAAGACAAGAAGCGCAAGGAAGCCGTCGAGGCGAAGAATCAGGCCGAAGCGCTGGTGCACTCCACCGAGAAGATGCTCGACGAGCATGGCGACAAGGTCTCCGAGGACGACAAGAAAGAGATCGAACTCGCGATCGCCAATGCCAAGGAAGCGCTTGAGGGCGACGATGCCGAAGCGATCGAAGCCAAGTCGCAGGAGTTGGCGCAGGCCTCGATGAAGATCGGCCAGGCCGTCTATGAGGCTCAGCAGTCGGATGGCGATGGCGCGCCGGAAGACGTGGCGGACGCCATGGGCGCAGGCGACCAACCAGGCGATGACGTCGTTGATGCCGACTTCGAGGACGTCGACGACGAAGACCAGAAGAAATCGGCGTAGGCACCACGCCGTATCGGGCACTGACCAGCCCCCGCCCGCACCCGCTTCATGGCGTTTTGTCGGGCGGGGGCTGTGTCACAAGAGCGGATCGGGGCCCCGGGTACGAGCCAAGGCACGCGCTTGAGGCGCAAGCCAAGCCAACAAGACCCCGGCACCGCACTCAAGGTATTGAGATGATCAATGGCCAAGCGTGACTATTACGACGTCCTCGGTGTGTCCCGGGATGTTGACGAGAAAGACCTCAAGAGCGCTTTCCGCAAGCTCGCAAAGGAGCACCACCCGGACCGCAACGCGGGCAACGCGGATGCGGAGAAAAAATTCAAGGAAATCGGTGAAGCCTACGAGACCCTGAAAGATCCCCAAAAGCGCGCGGCCTACGATCAGTTCGGCCACGCGGCGTTCGAGGGCGGTGGTCCGGGTGGCTTTGGCGGAGGTGGCGGCGGGTTCGACGGCGCCTCGATGTCAGACATCTTCGACGATCTGTTCGGCGAATTCATGGGCGGGCGTCGCGGTCAGACGCGGTCCGGCCGCCAGCGCGGCGACGATCTGCGCTACAACATGGACATTTCCCTCCTCGACGCTTTCGAAGGCAAGTCCGCGCAGATCCGCGTGCCGACGAGTGTCACCTGCGAGACCTGCGACGGGAGCGGCGCGAAACCAGGCACGTCCCCGACCACCTGCACGCAATGCGGCGGCTCGGGAAAAGTCCGCGCCAGCCAGGGCTTCTTCACGATTGAGCGGACCTGCACCGCCTGTCAGGGGCGCGGCCAAGTCATCAAGGACCCATGCCCCGATTGCCTCGGTGCGGGTCGCGTCACGAAAGAGCGCACGCTATCCGTCAACATCCCCGCAGGTGTTGAGGATGGCACACGCATCCGCCTCGCCGGCGAAGGCGAGGCCGGCGTGCGCGGCGGCCCGTCTGGTGATCTCTACATTTTCCTCTCCATCACGCCGCACGAATTCTTCCAGCGTGATGGTGCCGATCTTTTTTGTCGCGCGCCGATCTCGATGGTGACCGCAGCACTCGGCGGTCAGATCGAGGTGCCGACGGTTGACGGTGGCCGCTCGCGCGTCAAAATCCCCGAGGGTGCGGAGAGCGGCAAACAATTCCGCCTGCGCGGCAAGGGGATGCCGGTGCTCCGCTCAAAGGCCGTGGGAGACATGTACATCCAGGTCGAAGTCGAGACGCCGAAGAAGCTCAACAAGCGCCAGAAAGAGCTGCTGCGCGAGTTCGAGGACGCCTCCACCGAAGCCAACAACCCGGACAGCGCGGCCGTCATCACGCAT
>JBCAXC010000314.1:0-3642 GCA_038534255.1 Pseudomonadota bacterium | reverse complement strand
TGCCAGAGGTGTAGTTCAGCGAGATAGCGTCCCACTCATCTGCCGGCGGTGACCAGACAAACTGGTTCGAGCCATTGGCGATAAAGGCTTCGTAGTCGAGCGCTGCGACCGGTTCTCCGCCTTGCGGGAACTCCGGATCGTCATAGTCGATCACCAGCGGGGTCACGTTGGCGAGGGCGAGGGCCTCGCGCACAGTCCCGGCAAACTCGCGATCCACAATCAGAACCTTGGTCTCGGCATGATCGAGTTGAAATGCGAGCGTCGCGGCATCGAGACGTGTGTTGATCGAGTGGAGCACGGCCCCGATCATCGGTACGCCGTAGTGTGCCTCCAACGTCGGCGGTGTGTTCGCCAGCATCACAGACACGGTGTCGCCGCGGCTGATGTAGTTCTGTGCAAGGGTCGAGGCGAGCTGGCGGCAGCGGTCATAGAACACGGCGTAGGTCGTGCGCGCTGTGCCATGCACAATCGCGGTGCGATCCGGAAATGTGCGGGCCGTCCGCTCAAGGAAGCTCAGCGGTGTGAGCGTCTGAAAGTTGGCCGGGGTCTTGTCGAGATGCTGGTCGTAAATGCTCATATCATCGGTCCCCGGTGGTCTGCGTCGTCCTGCTGCCTGTTGCGAGACGCCATAGACGCAAGCACGCCTGCTGCACAACCGGCCTGCGATCGATGGCGCGATGCACGTCGTCGCGCTTGCATTTCAGGGCCGCATTTGAACAATTCGCCCGCGCAGCGACGGTGCCACCGGTTCCGGCGCGCAGAAACCGGATGCGGTTTGCCGTGTGGAGGGGGACGTCATGAGTGAGTATCACGAGATCTATGCGGGTTGGCAGACCGACCCGGAAGCGTTCTGGGGCGACGCCGCGCGTGAGATCGATTGGGTGCATCCGGCTGAGAAGATTTTTGATCCCTACGCCGGTCAGTACGGACGATGGTTCGCCGGTGCGACATGCAACACCTGCTACAACTGCGTGGATCGGCATGTCGCGACACGTGGGGATCAGGCGGCGCTCATCTACGACAGCCCTGTCACGGGAAAGAAGCAGACCTACACCTATGTCGATCTGCGCGATGAGGTTGCGACGCTTGCCGCCGTGCTGCGCAATGCCGGGGTTGGCAAGGGTGATCGTGTCATCATCTACATGCCGATGGTGCCGGAAGCTGTTTTCGGCATACTGGCCTGCGCGCGGCTCGGGGCCGTGCATTCGGTCGTCTTCGGCGGATTTGCGGCCAACGAACTGGCAACGCGGATCGATGACTGCAAGCCGAAATTTATCCTCTCCGCATCATGCGGAATCGAGCCGTCACGGGTCGTGGCCTACAAGCCATTGCTCGATGGTGCGATCGAGATGGCGCGCCACAAGGTGGATGGCTGTCTGATCCTGCAACGCGAGCAGCAACCATGTGAGCTGGTCGCCGGACGGGATCACGACTGGAGCGAGGCCGTGGCGACCGCGAAGGCGGCCGGGGATCTTGCGCCATGCGAGCCCGTTGCAGCGACCGACCCGCTTTATATTCTCTACACATCGGGGACGACCGGTGAGCCGAAGGGTGTGGTGCGCGACAATGGCGGGCACATGGTGGCGCTCAAATGGTCGATGAAAGCGATCTACGACGCCGATCCGGGCGATGTGTACTGGGCCGCGTCCGACGTCGGCTGGGTCGTCGGCCATTCCTACATCGTCTATGCGCCGCTGCTTCATGGCTGCGCGACGATCCTGTTTGAGGGCAAGCCGGTCGGCACGCCTGACGCAGGTGTCTTCTGGCGCGTCATTGAGGAGCACAAGGTCAAGGTGCTGTTCACGGCACCGACCGCGTTCCGGGCCATCAAGAAAGAGGACCCCAAGGGGGCGTTGCTCGAGAACTATGACCTCTCGCACTTCGAGGGGTTGTTCCTCGCCGGAGAACGCGCGGATCCTGATACGATCCAGTGGGCGGAGGAAAAACTCCAGCGACCGGTGATTGATCACTGGTGGCAGACAGAGACGGGCTGGACGATTGCGGGTAACCCGATGGGGCTTGGCGCGCTGCCTGTGAAACACGGTTCGCCGACCGTGCCTATGCCGGGCTTCGACGTGCAGGTGCTGGACGATGGGGGGCAGCCCGTCGCGCGCGGTGAGACAGGTGCGATCTGCGTGAAATTGCCGTTGCCGCCCGGATGTCTGCCAACGCTTTGGGAAAAGGATGAGCGGTTTCGCGAGAGCTATCTGTCAGCCTTCCCAGGCTACTATGAAACCTCGGACGCGGGCTATCTCGACGATGATGGCTATGTCTACGTCATGGCGCGGACCGACGACATCATCAACGTAGCGGGCCATCGGCTTTCGACAGGCGGGATGGAGGAGGTTGTGGCCTCGCATCCGGATGTTGCCGAATGTGCGGTCGTTGGCATCGCGGATACGATGAAGGGGCAGGTGCCGGCCGGTCTCATCGTGCTGAACAGTGGGGTCGATCGCACGGCGGAGGAGATCGAGAGTGAAGTTGTGAAGCTCGTGCGTGAGAAGATCGGGCCGGTCGCGGCGTTCAAACTCGTCCTCTCTGTGCCACGGCTGCCGAAAACCCGGTCGGGGAAGATTCTCCGCAAGACGGTGCGGATGATTGCGGACGGGGAGGAATATCGCATGCCTGCCACGATCGATGATCCGGCGATCCTCGACGAGATCACGGCGTGTATGAAAGCGCGGGGGATTGTGGCGTGATCGCGTTTGGTATTGATCCGGGTTTGCCAGCGACACGAAAGTGCGTCTGTTGATGGCCGATGCGGAGAAGCAGTCCGATGACGGCGAGGCGGCTGGGGCGGCGCGCCAGCGTGAGACCTCGAGCTCGAAGGCAACGCGCCGCTTCTCCGGAAAGACCGTGATCGTCACGGGTGCCGCATCCGGAATTGGTCGTGCGACGGCGCGGCGGTTTGCACGTGAGGGCGCCAACGTCGTGCTGGCCGATCGCGACGAGAGCGCGGGTCAGGCCGTCGCCAAGGACTTCAAGGAGCGCGGGCGGAGCGCGCAGTTCATTTCGTGCGATGTGTCGCAACGACTGGACGTGCTGAACCTCATGGCGGCGACGCTCGAGGCGTTCGGGCAGGTGGATGTGCTCGTGAACAATGCCGGCGTGAGTGACGAGACGGGTGGTTTTCTCGATCTCGACGAAGCGACATTCGAGCGGATTGTCTCCGTCAACCTGAAGGGTGGCTTTCTCGTCGCACAGGCCGTGGCCCGCCAGATGGTCGCCCAACTTGAAGACGCTGTGCCGGGCGCGACCCCGTCTGCGGGCGCGATCATCAACATGTCGTCAATTAATGCTGCGCTCGCCCGTGCGGACAGGGTGGTCTACGGCATCACGAAGGCGGGGCTCGAAAGCTTGACGCGCGGAGCGGCGATGGCGCTCGCACCGCACGGGATTCGCGTGAACGCGATTGCACCAGGCAGTGTTTCGACGCCGCTTACGGACAAGGCCTATGGCGACGATGCGGTGCGTGAGACCGTCCTGGCACGGACCCCGCTCGGGCGGATCGCATCGACACGTGAGATCGCGTCGGTCGCCGCATTTCTCGCGAGCGATGACGCGAGTTACATTACCGGCGAGACCATTGTCGTCGACGGTGGCCGCACATCGCTGCACTACACCATGCCGAGTGACGACGAC
>JBCAXC010000313.1:0-3643 GCA_038534255.1 Pseudomonadota bacterium | reverse complement strand
CAGACGTAAGCCTTTTTGAGCGGCTCAAGGACTGGCAACCACTGTTGGCTGGGATAATCGGCTTTGGGGCAATTGCTTTTGCTGTAAGCTCAAATCACACGCAGTCGACCATTGAGCAAAAGCTGCAGAGCAAACAAGTCGCACTTGCGTTGCACGCTGAAGTCGTACCCATGGCCAGCCGGATCAGAGAAGCTGCCGACAAAGCTAAGGCTGGCATCAGGGTGGCGAAGGAACAATCCGAACTTGTAAAGGGCCGTTTGTCCAAGGAGAAACTTCCATTGGATGGCGTGAACCTAACCTGTGCTGGTGGTCGTTTGATATTGGGAGAGGTTCAGACGTTAGGAGTTTTTGAAGCGAACAGGTCAAAACTCGGGTTGCTACCCGGAAAGCTCTCATATCGTTTTGTTCATCTGCATGACGCATGGCGAGAATTGCGCACCAGACTCGAGCGGTTACCAGATAATGTCGACTGCACAAATGGTGAACGGCTAGATTTACAATTGATTTCCGCAAATGCCGAGCTAGTGCTTGCAAGTTTGAAACTTATCGATGCTGAAATGAAAGAACTTGGATTTCAAATGGAACAAGCACCCGAATACTCTCGTTGAGGTCGCGGTTGATGCCCACATTGTGTCGGAGCATAGTGTTTCGAGTGCGGTCGAGGTCGTGCGGTACAATTCTACTCACTTTAAATCCCCCAATTGATAGGCGACCTTGCGCATGATCGAATGGCTACAGTTCACACTCGACATCACTTCAATTATTTTGGCATCACTTGCAGCCTGGTTCTGGTGCAAGTCCGCTAACGTTTCGTTTGACGAGGTGCACACTTTTCTCGGTCCGACGGATGATCCGCGCGAAGTATTCAGAACGTTTGATGAAATATTGTGTGGCGTGCGGGACCAAAGTTGGCTCAGCGCTCGCGCTGCATTGTGCGCCGCGGCCACAGCCGTTTTGCAGGCACTCAGCTTGTGTTTGAGTCGACTGTAGTTGTGTTCTCGCACGAGCCAGCCACAGCGGGCGCTAGATATGTCTCAATACACGTCCTGATTGCTAGAACCTGACCCAACCTGTAGCACAAATTTGTGCTACAAATTGTGCTACATTTCATTCTATTCAGATTGGGAATTGCCAGTAAAAACAATGCGTTGGTGTGGCGCCCGTTGGCGGATGACTGACTTCCTCTCCGCCATGTAATTTTTCAGTCATATGTCGCATTTGGTGAGACGCCGGACGCAGATTTCGAGGTGTTGATCCCCCAGCCAGTCGGCATTGCACGACACGCGCCTCGTGAGCGATTAACGCACATGTCGCCACAACAATGAAAGCAGTTCTGGCCGAGGGGTACCAACTGCCCGGGCCGTTGGGCACTTTGCCGTCGGCCAACCAGCTCGCGACCATGAGACTTGCAATTCGCCGTGCGGCGAACGATTTCGACAGCGAGGCACCCACGCGAGTGAGCAACACCATGTCGGAAGCGACGATCAATGGCGATACGGGCGCAGAGGCGGCGGCGAGGCCGACCGCACGGCTCTATCGCATGGTGATGTCTGGACACACGTGTCCTTACGGTCTGAAGGCGAAGGATCTGCTGGCGCGCTCGGGGTTCGAGGTGGAGGACCATCCGCTGGCGACGCGGGAGGCGACGGATCGCTTCAAGGCGCAGCATGAGGTGTCGACGACGCCGCAAATCTGGATCGGCGAGGAGCGCATCGGTGGGTATGACGCGCTGCGGGCGCATCTCGGCCAATCGGTCCGCGAAAAAGGCGCAACGACCTATCAGCCGGTGATCGCGATTTTCGCGATGGCATTCGCGATGGCGCTCGCGGTTAGTTGGTTGACGCTCGGAACCGTGGCGCCGGTGCGCACGGTCGAGTGGTTTATCGCGATCTCGATGTGTTTGCTGGCGGTGCAGAAGCTCCAGAACATCGAGACGTTCTCGACGATGTTCCTGAACTACGACCTGCTGGCGAAACGCTGGGTGCCGTACAGCTATCTCTATCCGTTTGCGGAAGGGTTTGCCGGCATCCTGATGCTGGCCGGCGCGCTCAGTTGGCTCTCCGTTCCGGTCGCGCTCGTCATCGGGGGTATCGGCGTGGTTTCGGTATACACGGCCGTCTATATCGAGAAGCGGGAGCTCAAATGCGCCTGCGTCGGTGGCGACAGTCAGGTGCCGCTCGGGTTCGTCTCGCTGACGGAGAACGTGATGATGGTGGCGATGGCGCTCTGGATGATCGCGAAGTCGTTCGCCTATATGTGACTGACTTCGATGGGATCGCGAACGGTTCCACCCGGCGCGGAAGTGATCTAGATCACGACCATCATGTTTGACCAGGCTCCACAGACCGGCCCGCTCCGGCTGATCGAGGTCACCCTCGACGAAACCTCGATCGGCCGGAACAAACCGGAAGTCGAGCAGGAGCGCGATGTCGCGATCTATGATCTGCTCGAAGCGAACTCATTCTCGCTCGCGGCTGGTCCTGAAGGGCCGTACCGCCTGACGCTTTCGATCGCGGAGAAGCGGCTTGTGTTCGACGTGCGCAACGAGGACGCGCAGACGCTCTCCACGTTCATGCTCTCGCTGACCCCGTTCAAGCGGATTGCGAAGGACTATTTCTTTGTCTGCGAGACCTACTTCGAGGCCATCCGCACAGCACCGCCAAGTCGCATTGAGGCAATCGACATGGCCCGGCGCGGGCTGCACGATGAAGGCAGCGAGCTGTTGATCGAGCGCCTCGAGGGCAAGGTGAAGGTGGATTTCGACACGGCCCGGCGGCTCTTCACCCTGATTTGCGCCCTCTACTGGAAGGGCTGAGGCGATGCCGGGGGACGATCCGGGCGCGGGCGACACGGCGCCGGGAGCTGTCCTCTTCGTCTGCTCGATGAATGCCATTCGCTCGCCAATGGCGGCGGGGCTGTTGCGCCACTACGCCGGGCACCGGATCTATGTAGCATCCGCCGGAGTGCGTGCCGGCGAGCCGGACGGGTTCGTCATTGCCGCGATGGATGAGCTGGGGATCGACCTGTCGGCGCACGCGCCCCAGACCATCGATGAGCTTGCCGACACCTCGTTTGACCTGATCGTCAGTCTGTCGCCCGAGGCGCACCACCAGGCGCTTGAGCTGACGCGCACCATGGCCGTTGACGTCGAGTACTGGCCGAGCATTGACCCGTCCGTCGCGCAGGGTTCACGCGATCAGATGCTGGACGCCTATCGCGCGAGCCGCGATGCGCTGGCGACACGTATCCAGCAGCGCTTTGACATTTCGTCCTCCCCGAACATTTGAGCGGGATGCAAGCGTCGGGCACGCATCCGACATGCTGGGCGATGTTGGTGCGGCAACGCGGGGTACGGTTGGGTGTAAACCTTGATTTCCTCATCGCGCATGCCCATTGTCGCAGCAACTCACCCGAGGTGCCAATTGCCGTGCCTCGGCCATCTTGCACGCCAACCGCGAGGGCCCATGGCGAAAGAAGAATTGCTCGAGTTCAACGGCGAAGTCGTCGAGCTCCTGCCGAACACGACCTTTCGGGTCAAACTCGAAAACGAGCATGAGATCATTGCGCATACCGCCGGTCGCATGCGCCGCAACCGCATCCGCGTCCTGACCGGTGACAAGGTTTTGGTGGAGATGACTCCCTA
>JBCAXC010000312.1:0-3644 GCA_038534255.1 Pseudomonadota bacterium | reverse complement strand
TGTCCGTCTTGTCAGATAACGCCGCTGGCTTTGGCGACGCAGCTTGAGCGTGGCTTCGTCAGTTCATTTCCTTGTCTGAAGCCGGACCGTCTTCGTGAAGACGACGACCTTGCATGGCTGCGTGGCGGTAACTCGCCGCGCAGTCGTGGAGGTAGGCGTTCGGCCACAGTTGGAGCAGTGCACGATCAGAAGAGCACTTCGTGGCCCCGAAGTCGGCTCTCGAGCGCACTCCGTAGCAGACTAAGCGCAATACAGACGGTTGCGGCAAGTGACGACCACGCGAGAGTGGTCATCCAGCGGTCCGCAGTTTGCTCGATTGTAGCTGTCAGCGAGGGCGCTTTTCCATCCAGAACGTCAAGCGTCGCGTGGATGAGGGCGCAGTTGAAGAAGACGACAACAAATGAACACTCAAGATAGCCGACAAAAAGCAACGACAGCACGATGGCCGTGGGCAATGGTTAGAGGGTGATCTGCGAGCCTTCGAAGAAAGATATCGGGCCAACAAAAGCCACGCCGATCCCGAACGAACATCCGATAATCCCGAAGACGCCGATCAAGCCGATAGCTGGCAGGAGGGCGAGCTTCGGGTGGGCAATCAAGATGCGCCATGCCGCAACCGCCATTCACCAAAACGCTTTACTCGCTCGAACATTGCCGACGTCTCCACCAGACCCTGTCGTAGGAAAAAATGTCGTTGCGAAACGTGGAGGTCCGGTTTGCGAGGAGGTTTAATCGCGAACGGTGGTTGTCAGGAACTCAACAACCTTATCGCTATGCGTCGATAAGCTGGGTGCCCCCACCCGCCAGAGTTTGACGGGTGAGAGATTTTATAACGGGAGCGTTCCGTCCGCGCCTATGCCTGATCGACGTCTTGGACCGGCATATAGAGATCGCCGCCATCGCGATACTTCTGTGCCATGGCTTCCATGCCTTCTTTCTGCGCTTCGGCGCGGATGTCATGCGAGATCCGCATCGAGCAGAATTTTGGCCCGCACATCGAGCAGAAGTGCGCGACCTTGTGGGCTTCCTTCGGCAGGGTCTGGTCGTGGAAATCCCGAGCCGTTTCCGGATCGAGCGCGAGGTTGAACTGATCCTCCCAGCGGAACTCAAAGCGCGCGCGCGACAGCGCGTCATCGCGGACCTGTGCCGCCGGATGGCCCTTGGCGAGATCGGCGGCGTGGGCGGCGATCTTGTAAGTGATCACACCGGTCTTGACGTCATCGCGGTCGGGCAGACCGAGGTGTTCCTTCGGCGTGACGTAGCAAAGCATCGCGGTGCCGAACCACCCGATCATAGCGGCGCCAATGCCTGAGGTGATGTGGTCGTAGCCGGGCGCGATGTCCGTCGTCAGTGGCCCGAGCGTGTAGAACGGTGCCTCGTCGCAGACCTCAAGCTGCTTTTCCATGTTCGCCTTGATCTTGTGCATTGGCACGTGACCCGGGCCTTCGATCATCACCTGACAGTCTTTCGCCCAGGCGATCTTGGTCAGCTCGCCAAGCGTCTCGAGTTCGGCGAACTGCGCTTCGTCATTGGCGTCGGCGATCGAGCCCGGCCGCAGTCCGTCCCCCAGCGAGAAGGTCACGTCATAGGCCCGCATGATGTCGCAGATCTCGGCGAAGTTCTCGTAGAGGAAGCTCTCCTTGTGGTGGTGCAGACACCACTTCGCCATGATCGAGCCGCCGCGTGAGACGATGCCCGTCGTTCGCTTCACCGTCAGCGGTACGTGATGGAGCCGCACGCCGGCGTGGATGGTGAAGTAATCGACGCCCTGCTCGCACTGCTCGATCAGCGTGTCGCGATAAACCTCCCACGTCAGGTCCTCAGCGATGCCGTTCACCTTTTCGAGTGCCTGATAGATCGGCACCGTGCCGATCGGAACTGGTGAATTGCGGATGATCCATTCGCGGATGTTGTGAATGTTGCGACCGGTCGAGAGGTCCATGACATTGTCCGCACCCCAGCGGATCGCCCAGACCATCTTGTCGACTTCGTTCGCCATTGACGACGTGACGGCCGAGTTGCCGATATTCGCGTTCACCTTCACGAGGAAGTTGCGGCCGATGATCATCGGCTCGACTTCCGGGTGGTTGATGTTGGCCGGGATGACGGCGCGGCCGCGGGCGATTTCATCACGCACGAACTCCGGCGTCACGTAGTCCGGGATCGACGCGCCGAAGTCCTCGCCATCGCGCTCCATCTCGCGCCGTTTTTCTTCGCGACCGAGGTTCTCGCGGATCGCAATAAACTCCATCTCCGGCGTCACGATACCGGCGCGGGCGTAGGCGAGTTGGGTGACGGCTTTGCCATCTTTGGCGCGGAACGGCTGGTTGCGCACCGGGAACTCCGGGGTCAGCTTTTCGCCTTTTGCAAAGCCGTTGTCCTCGGGCTTCACGTGGCGGCCCTCGTAGCGCTCGACATCCCCCCGTGCTTCGATCCACGCCTCGCGCGGGCGCTCGAGCCCTGCCGAGATGTCCGTCGTCTTGGTCGGGTCGGTGTAGGGGCCGGAGCTGTCGTAGACTGTGACCGGCGGCTCACCGGCGGTCGGGTGCACGGCGATCTCGCGCATCGGGACTCGGATGTCCGGGTGGAGTGTCCCCGTCTTGTGGACTTTGCGGGATGCGGGCAGCGGGCCTTCGGTAACGACCGGCGTGATGATGTTCATGGGATACTCCTTGGCTTGCAACAAGAAGATCCAGTCAGGTCATCAGCGTCGGGGTGTGCACGGTGCCGGGTGCTTGCCCGGTTGACGCTCTGAGCGCCGCCTCTGGTGCCAGTCACCGTCCCTACGCCAGTGCGAACTGGATCAGGTTCATTGGGTCACCGCACCGATGCTTTGCGCATCCCAGCGGACTCTCAGCCTGGTCGTCCAGGCACCCCCGGTTCTTCGCTCTTGGATCACCCAAGCGCCGATCTCTGTCAACTGCCGGCTACTTGCCCCACTTTTCCCAGTAAGCGCCGAACAACTCGGCCTCTTCGGGTTTATCCTCTGGAATGGTGGTCACGAGGTGGGTGACGTTGATGAAGCAGCGCCAGTTGAGATTGTCGCTGATTGAGTTGGCCTGCCAGGTGCCGCAGCCCATCGAGAGGGTGAAGGGGAGGCCGTTGTTGAAACCACCGCCATTTCCGAACGTGTGCGCCTGATTGACGAGCACGCGCACCGTTTCCATGTCGCGCGCCAGCTCTTCAGCGTGCGCCATGTCGCCAGTGTGGATGCCAACGGAATGCCCCTTGCCCTGAAATTCGGCGATCTCAGTGACGAGGTGTTTCGCGTGTGCGAAATCACGGGCGCGGTAGACGGTGAGAACGAGCGAGAGTTTTTCTCCCGAGAGCGGGTGGTCGGCGCCGATGCCACTCTCCTCGACCATCACGAATTTGCATCCGCGGGCGGACGCGTCGAGTTCAAAAACATCGATCAACGCATCGGTCGGGCGCGCGATGACATGACGGTTGAGTTTGCCATTCTGCCAGAGACGTTCGACGACGCGGGTGCGCTCGTCGCCGCTTGCCATGTATCCTCCGGCATCCTTCAGCGCGGCAATCGCAGCGTCGTAGACGGCGTCGACGATGACGAGGCAGTTTTCGGACGAGCAGGACGTTGCGTGATCGAAGGTTTTTGAGGCGCAGATTTTCTCCGCAGCGTCTGC
>JBCAXC010000311.1:0-3647 GCA_038534255.1 Pseudomonadota bacterium | reverse complement strand
GTACCGCGTGCACCCAGCGCCGGAGCCTGAAAAACTCGAGGCCCTCCGGGATTTTCTCGAAACCCTAGAAATTTCCATCCCCAAGGGTGGCGCGCTCAAGCCGCATCATTTCAATCGGGTACTCGCGCAGGTGGACGGGACACCGCACGATCAGTTGGTCAATGAGGTTATTCTCCGCGCACAGAGCCAGGCGATCTACGAGCCCGCGAACGAGGGGCATTTCGGGCTGAACCTCGGACGCTACGCGCACTTTACCTCTCCCATTCGGCGCTATGCCGATCTGCTCGTTCATCGCGCGCTGATCAGCGCGTTCAAGCTCGGTGATGACGGGCTGCCGGGCGAGACGGTGCCGCAGCTCACCGAAATCTCGAAACTCATTTCCGAGCGCGAACGGCGGGCGATGGCTGCAGAGCGCGAGACCGTCGATCGTCTGATCGCTTCGCATCTCGCGGAACGGGTCGGCGCGACGTTTCACGCGCGGGTCTCCGGCGTCACGCGCAGCGGTCTTTTTGTCCGTCTCGATGAAACCGGAGCGGACGGCTTTGTCCCGGCGCGGGCGCTGGATGACGACTACTACGAGCACGACGAGGTGCGCCGCGCGATGGTGGGCACACGGAGCGGGCGGGGATATCAGCTTGGCGATACGGTCGAGGTGGAGCTGGTGGAGGCAGCACCCGCGGCCGGTGCGCTTCGGTTCGACATGTTGAGCAAGGCGCATCTACTTGCCGGGCGTGCACCTGGTCGCGGTGGGCAAGGCCGCACGGGCAAACGGGGGCGGTCCGGCGGACGTCGCAACGACGGAGGGCGCAGCGGGGGCGGCGGGCGTAAAAAGGGACGTGGCCGTCGATAAGTCGCTGCGTGGTCAGGCGGATGCGGCGCTGCTTTGCCTTGACTTGTGACGCCCAACGTCGCTCATCTGCGCCCATGACAGTGCAAGACAAAACAACCGATAGCGCCCGTGCCGACGCTTCCCGTGACACGGCCCAACGCGATACGCTGCAGGCGATGTGGCGTGGAGCGCGCGGTCGGTGCCCGGCGTGCGGCGAGGGTAATCTGTTCCGCGCCTGGCTCAAGGTTGCGGACCGTTGCGACACCTGTGGCACCGAGCTTCATCATCACCGGGCCGACGATGCGCCGGCGTACTTCACGATATTCATCGTGGGGCATCTGGTCATCGGACCGTTGTTGTGGACCGAGATTGCGTATCAGCCGTCGTACTGGGTGCATTTCACGGTGTGGCCGACACTCACGGTACTGCTGTCGATCTTTTTCCTCCCCCGGATCAAAGGCGCTCTTGTCGGGCTTCAGTGGGCGCAGCGCATGCACGGGTTTAACCCGGACAATCGGGATGAGGCGCATTTGGTTGACGCGAGTTCGATGCGGGATGCCACGTGAGCGCGGCGCTCGAGCGGCTGAACGCAGCTGACCGTCCGCGCGTTCAAACCAATCTGCGACCGCGCGACGCGGCGAGCCTTGTGCTTGTTGACCGTTCCGGCACGGAGCCACGTCTGCTTGTCGGGCGCAGACACCCGGATCAGGTCTTCATGCCGAACAAGGTCGTGTTTCCGGGCGGACGTGTGGATGCGTGCGATGGGCGTGTGCAGCTCGGCGATGAACTTCATCCGCTTGAGGAGCAAAAGCTGCTGCTGGAGATGAAAGGCCGGGTGGCGCCCTCGCGCGCCCGAGCTTTGGCGCTGGCCGCGGTACGCGAGCTGTTTGAGGAGACCGGTCTTGTGCTGGGTCGAAAGGCGGGCCCGGCGCAGACACGTTCTGCAGGGTGGAAGGCCTTTCTGGCGACCGGTCATGTGCCGCGCATTGACCGGCTGATCTATTTTGCCCGCGCGATCACGCCGCCGCGTCGGCCGCGCCGGTATGACACCCGGTTCTTCATCGGAACTGCGGATGATCTGGCGCCGGTGTCACTGGATGGGGATGGCGAGCTGCGTGAGTTGAACTGGCTGACATTCGAGGAAGCGCGGTCGTGTGAGTTGCATGTGATGACGCGCACCATTCTTGATGAGGCGGAGCGTTTGCTGGACGCACGGTCACGCCCGAAGCGGCGGAAATCATTGCCGTTTTACTATGAGCGCCATGGCCAGTTTCAACATGAAGAGCTGCGGGTGCAGTGAAAGGCTGCCGATCGCGGTCAGCGCAGTTGACGGATCGGGTGCGGTGCGGCATGTGTCCGTTTCACGGCGCGGCGCACACGTCTGCCGCCGGTCTCTTACTAATTTTTAGATCTAGCGGAGCCGCCCAATGGCGAAGCCAACGCAAACGAAAATCCGTCTCGTCAGCACTGCCGGCACCGGTTTTTTCTACGTGACGAAGAAAAACGCGCGGACGATGACCGAGAAGATGACGATCCGGAAGTATGATCCGGTCGCGCGCAAGCACGTCGAGTTCAAGGAAGCGAAGATCAAATAGATCTTCCCGCCTGACCGGCGAACACCCGCACTACTGCTTATCATTAAGTCCGCCTACGAGGCGAAGCACAGTCACGTTTTGCGGATGTATGGAAGGCCGCGACGTGACCGGCCTGGAGCATTCGGCAGCGGGGTAAGCCCGAACATCACCATATGGCCGGTCACTTGAGCGCTGTGCCAAAGAGGGCATTGGCGTTGCACTCGCGTGTCCGAAGTGGCAGCACCTGGGCGCGCCAACCCGGACGTGTCTGGCTCAGCTGGAGATGCGGCAAACCAGCGGAACCTGACCTACTGTGTTCATAGTTTGGAGCCGATCACGAGAGTGTAACGTCGTGATGACAGAACAAATTACGAACGAAATCTACTTCCCTGACGATGCTGACGCTAGCGTACAGATCGCGCAAGGCGCAACCCCATGATTCGCAACAAGATGCGCAAAGTAAAATAGGTTTTCCACAGGAAACAGCCTCACAACGCGCCATTCGCGGCAAGTTGACACTTCTGACCGTCAAATTTTGCGGCCTTCGATCGTGCTTAAGCCGCTTCGGCGCTGACCCGGTTCCGCCCGCTGCGCTTGGCCGCGTACAGCGCTATGTCGGCACGCTTCAGGATCGTCTCACCCGTGTCCTGCTCGCCTTCAAGCGACGCGAGCCCGACACTGGCCGTGAGGTCGATGTAACCGCCTGCATGCGAGGTCTTGAAGGGTTCGGCCTCAATGCAGGCGCGCAAGCGCTCGCCGACCTGCGCGGCACGTACCGAGTCCGTATCCGGCATCAGCACAACGAACTCCTCGCCACCGTAGCGACAGGCGAGGTCAATGCCGCGCGTGTTGTGCCGCAGGCGGGCGCCAAACTCTTTCAGCACCATGTCTCCGGCATCGTGGCCATAGGTGTCGTTCACGGCCTTGAAGTGATCGATATCGATAATGAGCAGAGACATCGGCTTGGCCCGCTCGATGGCCTCACGGATTTGCGCGTCCATGTGGCTTTCGAGGAAGCGCCGGTTGTTCAGGCCGGTCAGCGGATCGACGACGGCGAGCTCAACGCGCTTCTCGATCTGGTTTCGCAGCGCTTGCGTGAACCGCTTGCGCTTGATCTGCGTGCGCACTCGGGCCTTGATCTCGTGGCGATCGACCGGACGGATGACGTAGTCGTTGATGCCCATATCGAGGCCGCGGAGCAGGCGCGGCTGCTGTGAGTTCTCCACCAGCAGGATGATCGGCCG
>JBCAXC010000310.1:0-3652 GCA_038534255.1 Pseudomonadota bacterium | reverse complement strand
GTTTGAGCAGGAATTCCGGATCATAAGTTCCGGAGGCGAGTTTGTTGTCGCGGCAGGTGTAGAGCACTGTCTCAGGCGCATCGTGAACGACGCCCATAATCTCTCCAAATGCAAAACTCGCGTCCTCGTCGCGCTCAATCGCGGGCACGAGCGTTGAAAGCCAGTCAGGTTCAACAAGATCGTCTGAGGGAAGAAAACTGAGGTACTTCCCGCGTCCCTGCTCTGCGGCAAACGAGAAGTGAGGAATCATCGGCAAGTGTTCAGGCGGGTGGACGACATGCAATCTCTCGTCGTCAAACTCGTTCATGACCGCTGCGGTCTCGGCGATGGAATGATTGTCCGAGACAACAAGTTCGAAATCGTCGAAGTCCTGAGCGAGAACACTGCGGATGGTCGCGCGAAGGTATTCCGGCTTCTGATTGAAGGTCGGGACGATCACGCTGACGAGGGGCGTGTGTGTTTCAGTCATTTTCTTGATGCTTTCCCTGCGCGAATGCGTGGAGAAAATTCCAGGCATGGCTTCGCAGTGACGACAACGACGCGAGGGCCGCTGCGAGCGTAGCGGCATAGATGCCGCCGAGGATGAAAAAGTTGGCAATCCTGTGATCGGAGAACGGTGCGATCTCTCTCAGGAGCAGCGCGACTGCGAGAGACGCGATGACTGCGGGCACGACATCGTATCTGTACCAGTCCGCGCACGCGCCGGGCAGGCATCGACTGTGGATGAAAAAGGGCGAGATCACCACGAACCCCAGCCCCAGACACACCCATGCGATGGCGCAGCCGACAGCGCCGTACCAATGCACAAGGGTGATCATTGCCGGGACCACGGCGCAGCACGCCACAACGTTTTGATAGAAGCCGAACTGAGGCCAACCCTCAGCCAGGGTCAACATGTAGGGCAGGGCCATCAACCCGAGGCCAGCGAGGCCGATCGACAACAAGGCAACGATCGGCGCGCCATCGAGAGCGTCGGAGTCCGGGCCAAAAACGACCGTCAGGATTGTCGGTGCGAAGATCGCTAGCGTCACGGCAAGCGGTATGATGAGGACGCTCGCGAGCTGTGAGCCCAAGTGATAGAGGCGTGCGAGTTCGTCGGGGCGACCCTGCCCAACCAGTTGCGTGAAGCGGGGCAGAAACGTTCTCGACAGCGGCGCGATTGGTCGGCTTGCGAGCGCTGCGACGCTTGCGGCGAGCGCGTACACGCCGAACTCGGACAGAGGGAGCGCACGGCTGACAATCACCTTGTCGATCTGGACGAGTATCAGCGAAACGATGATTGTCAGCGTCAAGATGCCGGCCGCGCGCCAGATCTGCATGACGTGACGGAACGCGAATGCCCATGGGCCATCGGGCAGTGCGCGTGACGCGGCGAACGCCATCGGAACGAAGTGCATTGCCGTGGCGGTGATCATCCATGCAAAAAGGACGTCGAGCCGCGTGGAGAACAGACCGACGATCACCGCCGCACCGGCGAGCCGAAGTGTCATTCCGGCGGCCCCGATCACGTTCATCGTCACGTGCTTCTGCATCCCCTGAAGGACGGCCATTGCAAAGCCAATCCCAAGCTGGATGCCGATCTGTATGAACATCAGCAGGAACACGAGATCGAGGTCCGTGCTTCCCAGGTTTTGCGGATTAATCCAGTCGATGGCTTGTGCGCGCAGGAACGAGATTGCCAAGACTGTAAACGTTACGCAGACGCCGAGATACAAACTGCCGATCGACAGTACGAACGATCGAATTGACGTATCGCCACCCGGCGTTCCGGTGCGTCGCGAGACTTCACGGGTCAGGACGGGGCTGATGCCGAGGCTGGCGATGCCTGCGAGTGCTGTGAGCGTGGCGTGAAACGCGAGGATGCCGTACGCCTCGACGCCAAGGAAATGCACATAGACTGGAATGATCGCAAACTGGATGAGGATCAGCCAGACATCACCCAGGTAGTTTGCCAGCAGATGTTTTCGCATCGTTCGTCACTTCACCAGTCATGACGCAGACAGTCTGGAAACGACCGGGGAGAAAATCAGTTCTTGAACAAGAGGCCCTGGCCGGTGGCCAGGGGAAGGATTTTTGTCCCGACGTCAGCGGCAAATTCATCGGCGACTTTTCGTTGCTCCGCGTGCCGTGAAAATCCGTAGTCGTCGAGCAGGACGAGACCGCTAGGTGTCATTTTTGGCCAGAAGTGTTCCAGCGCGGATTTCTCGGGTGCTGCAATGTTGAGGTCGATCGACAGATAGCTCACGCGGTTGATGTCGACCGTATGCAGGCTGTCAGGGATCATACCGCGAATGAGTTGTGCGGACGGGTACGCCTCGAAGTTCCGGTTCGCAACGTCCCAGACGTCCGGGTATTGCGCATTGTATTTGTCGATATTGGGCCGCTCGGTCGCGCTTGCCAATGCGGCTGGAATGCCCTCGTAGGTGTCAAACAGCCAGAAGGATTTTTCGAGAGTTTGAAACGCGAGGTATCTGCAAATCGTGCCTGAGAGCAGACCTGTGTTTACGCCGCACTCAACAAAGTCACCCGGGAGTTTGGCGGCAACCGATGCGGCCCAACACGCGGTATAGGCGCGCCATCGCACATCCATCTGTTGCACTTCGGGTGTCGCGAAGGTGATGGATTCGGCGTAGGCGGCCTCGAACGCAGCATCACGCTCGAATGGAATGTCCCGGTTCCACATCGCGAGATCGTCACCAAAATGGCGCGGGGGCCGGAGCAGTGCCATGACTGTCCAGAACGCTCTTGGCGGCAGCTTCTGCAGGCCCGCGATGACGGTGGACTTCAGGCCCATGGTCGACATCTCTCTGTGGCACCAGCCCGATGTTCGAGCATGGGCGTCAACGCGCGGTTCAACCCACCCGTTTCAGGTGCCCGTGCGGCACGGCGGTAATCATCAGTTTGTTATGCAGATCGCTGTCGATCTCGAATTCGGGATGGTCTTCGAGGTAGGCTCTCAATGCTGACTTCGGGCTGTTACCCGGGTTCCACGGGCGATCCTTGAAGTAGCCTTTCGGAAGGTCTTCAACGATTGTGTCGAACACGACGCAGTAGCTGCCCTTCGTCACCATCGGCGCGTAGGCTTCGAGCTCGGCGAGGACGTGATCGTGGGTGTGCATTGAGTCGAGGAAGACAAGCACACGTTCGGCGCCGTCGACGTGGGTCTGGACCTCAGCCACCACGTCCGGATCAATCGACGAGCCTTCGATCATCACCAGGCCAGCGGACATCGGGTGGGCTTCGATGAGGTCGCGGTTGTGCTGGCGGATGTCGATGTCGATCCCGATGACTTTGCGTTTCGGATTGCGTGGATCCAGCATTTCGCCGCGCTTGATCGCGTCGCTGTAGTCCAGCATCGCGAGCATTGACGCACTCAGAATAACGGAGCCGCCGTGGGCAATACCGGTCTCGACAATAACATCCGGTCGGGTTTGCCAGATCAACTCCTGTACCGACATGATGTCTTCAGGGTACTGGATGATCGGGCGACCGAGCCAGTCGAAATTGTAGATGTACTGCCGGTTCATCGAGGCGGACACCCAGTCGAGTGCCTGCTTTTTGAAATCCTCGTCCCGGCCGAACGCATCCAGCCGTTCGCGGCGCTCGTGAGCGAACGATGCCAATGGATCGCTTGTCATGACTTGCTACCTTG
>JBCAXC010000309.1:0-3652 GCA_038534255.1 Pseudomonadota bacterium | reverse complement strand
GATGGCGAGATGCAGGACAGCGTTGGACTCTGCGAGCATTGGCGTGCGCCGATTGCGCTCCCCGGAGCTGCGCCCATTCCACGGATTCGTTTTTCAATCGTCGATGTCCCGGATCATCGCGTGTTGCCGCAGCGATGGCCGGGGTTGCAATCCATCTGGGTCGGTGCCGGGCTGCGCCCTGCTGTCGTACACGGCGCTATCGTTGCAATGGCATGGTTGCGGGCACACAAGGTTTTTCCTCCTCTTGAGTGGCTGTCAACGCCGATGAGTTTTGCCAGCGGCTTTGTACGATGGGGCGCACATAGAGGTGGTCTCGTTGTCGAAGTGGATGGGGTTGACGCTGATGACACGCCGCATCAGGCGCGTTGGACACTGCTTGCTGAGGGTGATGGCGGACCGCGCATTCCGGTGATGGCGGCGGCGACGCTCGTTCTGCGCTGGTCGCGTGGCACTGGCCCGTCGCCGGGCGCGTATCAGGCACAAGCTGTCACCGGTCTGGAGGATTACGTCGATTGGTTCGAGCATGAAGCGATCAAGACGCACATGCTGGTTCGCGATGTGTCGGCAGCAGGCGTCGCGGCATGTCAGGCGCGGCCGCTGTATCGACAGGTGCTCGAAGATGCGTACGACCGCCTGCCCAGCGCACTTCAGGCGCTGCATGACGTGAGCGACGTGAGGAGATTTGAAGGTCGGGCGGATGTGAGCGGAGCTCGCAACCCTGTGGCGCGTCTCGTCGCACGTATTGTCGGGTTTCCGCGCGATCTAGAGGATATTCCTGTTGCGGTCAGGCTTGAGCGCGAGGGCGACAAAGAGATCTGGCGACGGAACTTCGATGGTCAGAAGTTCCACTCGGTTCAGTATGTCGGCACGCGCCGCTATGGCGGGATGCTGGTGGAGCAGTTCGGCCCGATGCGGTTCGGGCTCGCGGTGTTGACCGACGCGAGCTCTCTGAGGCTCGACGTCATGCGCTGGGACATTCTCGGCGTCCCGATGCCCGCGCTGCTCGCACCGCGCTGCGATGCGGTGGAGGAGGAGCGTGATGGGCTGTTCCGCTTCTCCGTGAAGATCTCACTGCCGGTTTTCGGGATGCTGGTGCATTACCGAGGATTTTTGCGTCCTGACGAGGCTGACGACGACTGCGCTACTGCGAGCGACTGACGCGGATCGCGGCCGGGCCGAGGATGACGATGAAGAGCACCGGCAGGAAGAAGACAATCATCGGAACTGTCAGCTTCGGCGGCAGTGCTGCAGCTTTTTTCTCTGCTTCCGACATCCGCATGTCGCGATTTTCCTTGGCCATGATGCGGAGGGCCTGGCTGACTGGCGTACCGTAGCGCTCGGCCTGGATGAGTGCGGTGACTGTCGCCTTGATCGCCGGGAGACCGGTGCGCTTGCCGAGATTTTCGAAAGCCTGACGGCGTTCGGGGAGGTAGGAAAGCTCAGCCGTGGTGAGCGTCAGCTCTTCGCCAAGCTCAAGCGACTGGGCGACGATCTCCTGGCTGACCTTGCCAAAGGCGGCCTCAACCGACATGCCTGATTGCACACAGATCAGCAGCAAATCCAGCGCGTCCGGGAATGCCTTGCTGACCGAGTCCTGCCGCTTCTGGATGATGTTCTTGACGAAGACTGTCGGGAGATAAAGTCCAACGTATCCTGCGCCGAGCGAGATCGCCAGCTTGATAAGCGGGATCATTTCACCTTCGTAGGCGAAGAACATGTAGATGAAGGTGCCCACAAACACGACGATCGGTGTGGCCAGCTTGAAGAAGAAGAAAATTACGAGAGGGCGCTGACCACGGAAGCCGGCCATGCGCATCGTGTTCGACAAATCTTCTGATTCGAAGAGCTTTCGCAGATTGAGCTGCTCGACGATCTGGGCGATCGCGCCCTTGCTTTCGTTCCGCAGGCCGCCGCCGGCGGCCTCTGCCTTCAGGTCGGACATGCGGGCCGCGCGCATCTTGTCACGCTCGAGCGCCATCACCCGCATGCGCTTGTTCGACTGATCCCGTGAAAGCGCTGGCAGCGCAATCATCACAATCGTCAGAAACGTCGTGATGCCGATCAGCACCATGAACAGGACACGAGGGTCAGTCACAGTATTGATGATTGCGGTCATTGCTCAGACATCCTCGATCAGCGCGTGTCGGTCACTTGCCCAGTTCTCACACAGACGGGCGGCGACGCGTCAGTACTTGAAGTTGATCATCTTCTTCATTGTCAGCACACCAAACGTCATCCAGACGCCGGCGATAAGGAGAAGAAAATTCCCCGTGCGATCAATGAAGAGGAGTGAAATGTAGTTCGGTGACGTGAAGTGCACCATCGCCATCACCGCAAACGGGAGGGCGCCTAGAATACCGGCAGAGGCTTTTGCTTCCGCGCTCAGTGCCTTCACCTTGGCGGCCATCATCTTACGGGCACGCAAGACGTCGGAGAGGTTCCCCAGAGCCTCGGCGAGGTTACCGCCGGCCTTGCTCTGGATGGCGATGACGATGGCGAAGAAGTTCACTTCCGGAAGCGGCATGCGAAGCATCATGCGATCGAAGCAGTCGCCGAGCGGAATGCCGATGCGCTGCTGCTCGACCAGTTCGGCAAACTCCGAGCGCACGGGTTCCGGGCTTTCGCGAGCGATGATGCCGAGGCACTCGTTGAGTGGCAGGCCCGACTTCACACCGCGAACGATGACGTCGATCGAGTTTGCGAACTCGTTGACGAACTTGTTCTGGCGCCGCTGTGTCATCTTGTTGATCAGGAATCGCGGTAAGCCCAGAGTTCCAACGAATGTGGCGCCGGCCGCGGCAGCAGCCGGAGCGCCCATCAGGAATGTCGTGATGCCGACGCCGATGCCAAGGATCACCGATCCGATATAGAAAGCGTTCGGTGTCATGCTGAGACCGGCACGCTCAAGGCGCGTGCGTAGTGTGACGCGGCCCTTGCCCTTCTGCCGGTTCTCGATCTCCAGCATCGTGTCGGCCACCGCCTTCTTGCGGTGGGCGAGTTCCTGGTTCTCGCCACTGCGTGCGGCGCGGGATTTCGACGTCTGGGCGGCAATCTCTGCCGTGCGCTTCTCTGTCTTTTTCTCGCCTGAGAGAAACGGGTAGGCAACAACGAAGGCAATCATCCCCACGCTAATCGCAGCGAGGAGAATAACTGCAAACTGGATCATGCCCGGTGAGAGATCAAACATTCTGCTCTCCAATCACACTGCCGTTCATGTCGGTGCGTTCGGACGCGGCGAGCGCCTGGGCCAGGCGACCTTCTTCCTTGAAGTAGGTGGCGCGTTCCCACAGGACGGGGCGTGCGATACCGGTTGAGCGGTGCTCACCGATCAGCTTGCCGTTCTCGTCCTCGCCGTGGATGTCGTAGACGAAGAGGTTCTGCAGCGTGACGACCTCGCCCTCCATGCCGACCACCTCGGTGATGTGCGTGATCTTTCTCGAGCCATCGCGAAGACGCGCGGCCTGGACGATCACGTCGACGGAGCCGGTGATCATTTCACGGATGGTTTTCACAGGCAGTGCAAAGCCGCCCATCATGATCATCGACTCAAGACGGCTGATGGCTTCGCGCGGGCTGTTGGAGTGCAACGTGCCCATTGAGCCATCGTGGCCCGTGTTCATGGCCCGGAAGCGTTTGACCTGCTGCAGGCCAT
>JBCAXC010000308.1:0-3673 GCA_038534255.1 Pseudomonadota bacterium | reverse complement strand
CATGGTCGGAGAAAAACGCGTCGGTGATGCCCTTCGGCAGCGTGATCGACAGCATCACTTCAAAGAACAGAAACGTCAGGACGGGGACAAGCACCATCGTAGCGAGCGTGGCGACCAACGAATGGTTGCCGATGACCATCATGTAGAACAGCAGAAACAACGGCAGCGCGAGATAGACGCCCAGCCCGTCAAAACCCGGAATGCCGCGTCCATCGAACATCCAGACGGTGATGATCAGCGCGAGCGCCACACCGCCCACGTTGGGAATGACACCTGATCCAAAAAACGGGCTCTCGTCCTGCGCAGGCGGGGACAGGCGACGTGCCCAGTTCACGACGATCCAGACGCATGAGACCAACATGACGGCTGCGAGCCAGAAGGGCCAGAACCCGCCGCCCGGCCCTTCGTCGGGCACCCAGCCGATGTTGAGCTCAGTGCTCTTCCACATCAGGTAGATGGAGAACGCACCCATCGCGAGCGCCATCATCAACTCGGCCGCGCGTGTCGTCATACCGTCAGACCTGCGCGCACGCGCAACTGCATGGCGGCATCGGGCCGCTGCACCCTGTTCATCGTGTCGTCCCCTCCCGGAATGCCCCTTAATGCAATGATGGGTGCACAACCCAAGCCCTCACTGGTGGCATACCACGCAGGCTTTCCCCCCTTCAAATGCTTTCACCGACAAGGTCGAATGACAAAATTTAGTGCCCGACGGAACCACGAGGCCCGCAATGGGTTGTCTCGACATGGCTGCGCAACGAGCTGCGTGGGCTGAACTTCAGTCTGCGATGACCATTCACACCGACAACCGCAGCGCCGGAGAAACAAGGAGATTATATGCACAATATCATCTACGTGATCGGTCTGATCGTCGTCGTCCTCGCCATCCTTTCATTCCTCGGAATCGCCTGACGCAATTCGCACCAAGCGCGAACGCTGAGCGCAAGTCGCCGGTCAAAAGTGTGCCCCTCCCTGCACGTTCGACCGGCTTTTTTATGCTCTTTGAACAGGCTGGGATGCACGCCACGCGCCCGGTTGAAAAAAGAAAAAATGACGCCCGCCTTGAGCGCGTTCTGCAAATCTTTCGAGGTCGCTTCGTCGACGAGCTTCTTCATCACCTCCAGCGACTGCACATCAGCGCTTTTAAAGGCCTTTCAGTTGATCGAGAGAAAGTTCTTTGAGCGCGTCCATAGGTAATCTCCTGTCTGGGGGCAGATCACCACAGGAGAACAATCGAGCCGGGATCAGGTTCCAATCCGCAGAAGCGAACGCGGTTTCAGTCGGCTTTCAGACGGATCGAAACGCTACGCTTGTGCCCGCCAAGGCCTTCGACATCAGCGAGCGTCATCGCAGCCTCGCCGAGCGCAGAAAGCGCGTCCGGAGTGAGCTCCAGCAAGGACGTCCGCTTCATGAAATCGAGCACGCCGAGACCGGAAGAGAATCGCGCACTGCGCGCTGTCGGCAGAACGTGGTTAGACCCGCCGACATAATCCCCGATGACCTCCGGCGTGTGATGTCCCAGGAAGATCGCGCCGGCATTGCGAATTTTTGCTCCAAGCGCGCGCGCATTTTCCGTTGCGATCTCGAGATGCTCCGCCGCGATCCGGTCCGCAATGCCGGCGCGATCTTCCTGGGACATCATCGACGAGGATCACGGCACCGTACGTATTCCAGCTTGCTGCTGCGATGTTCGCGCGTGGCAGGCTGCGCAGCTGCGTCTCAACCGCAGCAACAGTCGCATCGGCAAGCGCAGCACGGTCTGTAATCAGGATCGATTGCGCGACAGCATCATGCTCCGCCTGCGCGAGGAGATCTGCGGCCACCCATTGCGGGTTCGCAGACCCATCCGCAATCACCAGCACCTCGGACGGTCCAGCAATCATGTCGATCCCGACTGTCCCGAACACGCGCCGTTTCGCGGCTGCAACGAACGCATTCCCCGGGCCGACAATCTTGGTCACCGGCGCAATCGTTTCCGTCCCGTAAGCCAGCGCCGCCACCGCCTGCGCACCGCCGACACGATAGACCTCATCAACCCCGGCAAGCTGCGCAGCCGCGAGAACAAGCGGATTAATTTCTCCGCGAGGCGACGGTACGACCATGACGACCCGTTCGACGCCGGCCACTTTCGCCGGGACGGCATTCATCAAAACCGAGCTTGGATAGCTCGCCGTCCCGCCCGGCACGTAAAGTCCGGCGGCCTCGACCGCTGTCCAGCGATGTCCGAGCGTCGCGCCGATATCGTCAGTGTAGCTGTCGTCTTGCGGCAGCTGCCGCCTGTGGTGCGACCGGATCCGATCCCGCGCCAGCGTCAGCGCGGTCATCGTTTCCGCGTCGATCCCCGCGGTCGCGTCGCGAAGCTCCTCCGTGCTGACCCGAAGACCAAGCGCATCGAGATCGACATCATCGAATTTCTGGCTGAGCGCGATTAGGGCCGCATCACCCTCCGCCCTCACCTGCGCAATAATCTCCGCCGCTACGGCGTCAACATCCTCCGACGTCTCACGCTTCGATCCGAGAAACGCCTCGAAAGCGGCATCGAAGCCTGAGTCGCGGATATCCAGGCGATAAGTCATGATGAGAAGGCCCTGCACCGGTGGGAAAGCCGCACGCGCGATGAGCGCCATGCGCGCTGGCTAGACATCGTCATACGACGCGTCGCCCACCTCGGCATCCGGGGCCAAAGTCGCACCAGCGTCATCGGCAATCGCATGACGCGGGCGACCGACCGCCGCCCGCCCCTCCGCCAAATCAACGAGTTCAGCTTCGATACACTCGACATCGAGCGCGATGGCGCCATCACCCGCGAACGTGAGCGTGATCACTCCGCCCGGCGCCTCGGTTTCTTCGAACTGGATCGCGAGAAGCGAAAGCACCGTATCTTCGGCCTTCGGGTCGATTCCCTGCAGACGCGCGCGGAGCACATGCGAAAAGCGCAGTACCGCTGCGCGACGCTCCCCCGTCGGCTCTCTGGCGGCGCCAGCATCGACATCGGCATCCCACGCAAACCGGTTCGCGATCAACGCAAAGCGATGCGCCCGCGCAGCCCAGTCGATGTCGTCGCTCGAGAGCACGGCGTCCTGCATCTGCGCGGAGATCACCTGCAGATCGCCAGCATCAAGCGCAATGAGTTTGAGCAGCGACATTCGTCGTTTTCTCTATCGCAAAGTGGCCCCGCGAGGCACGCGTCAGCCTTTCAGCACATCAACCAGCGTCGTCCCGAGTGACGCGGGAGACGCCGCCACCGTAATGCCCGCCGAACGCATCGCTTCCATCTTGTCTTCAGCGCCGCCTTTACCGCCGGCAATGATCGCACCAGCATGCCCCATGCGACGGCCGGGGGGGGCCGTAACACCGGCAATGAAACCAACCATCGGCTTTTTCCGCCCCTTGGCCGCTTCCTGCTTGATGAACTCGGCAGCGTCTTCTTCCGCCGAGCCGCCAATCTCGCCGATCATGATAATGGACTGGGTCTCGTCGTCATCCAGGAAGAGATCGAGCACATCAATGAACTCGGTCCCTTTCACCGGGTCACCGCCGATACCGATGCACGATGTCTGGCCGAGCCCGGCGTCCGTTGTCTGCTTCACGGCTTCATATGTCAGTGTGCCGGAGCGTGAGACGACGCCGACCGAACCGCGCTTGTGAATATGCCCCGGCATGATCCCGATCT
>JBCAXC010000307.1:0-3676 GCA_038534255.1 Pseudomonadota bacterium | reverse complement strand
GTTCGGCTCGCTCGCCAGCCCGAGTCACGCCCGGTGCTCCCCGCGGATCTCGCCTCCGCATGCCGCAATGATCCGCCGCCCCATGTCGCGTTTGCGCGCATCATTGACCGCGACAACCGCCTCAACAATCTGCGTCGGCGCACCCAGCGCCTCCGCGGATTTGACGAGCGCCAGGGTGTCCTTGGGAAAGCATGACCCGCCATACCCGGGCCCCGCATGGAGGAATTTCGAACCGATACGGTTGTCGAGACCGATCCCGCGCGCAACCTGCTGCACATTCGCGCCAGCCGCGTCACAGATGTCCGCCATCTCGTTGATGAACGTGATCTTCGTGGCCAGAAACGCGTTCGCGGCGTACTTTGTAAGCTCCGCCGTGCGTCGATCGCTGAATAGCGTTGGTGCCTGATTGATGTAGAGCGGACGATACACCTCAGACATGACCTGGCGCGCGTGCTCATCATCTACGCCGATCACGATGCGGTCCGGACGCTTGAAATCGGTGATCGCCGCGCCTTCCCGCAGGAACTCCGGGTTGGACGCAACGCTGACCCGAATGTCCGGGCACACTTCCGAGACAATGCGCGCAATCTCGTCGCCAGTCCCAACAGGCACGGTCGACTTCGTCGCGATCACCAGATCATCATGCGCCACCCGGGCAATCTCACGAGCCGCATTGTAGACAAACGTCAAATCCGCCTCGCCGTCCCCGCGCCGGGCCGGCGTCCCGACCGCAAGAAACACAACGGCAGCGTCGGGCACAGCGCCGCTAAGATCAATTGTGAAACTCAGGCGTTCTTCGGCGACATTTTTCGCGACGAGTTCATCGAGACCGGGCTCATAGATCGGGATTTGCCCGTCTTGCAGGGACGCGATGCGCTCAGGGTCGATGTCAACGATCGTGACATCGTGCCCGAAGTCCGCAAAGCACGCGCCGGACACTAGCCCGACATATCCGGCACCCACGACTGAAATTTTCATCCGTTAGTCTGCCCACCCGGAAACGCCACTCACGCAAGATGTTGCGCAAAGTACGCGCTATAGCGAAGCCACGTCGCGGACGGAAGGCATGCGCCAAACCTTGCCGATTAGATTCCGCTCTCGCGCACCAGCACTTGCATCACGCGACGCCAGACCGAGCGGTAGAGCGGCTCCGGCACGCCATCAAGACGCACGACGCCACGCACGACCGGTTGATCGCGCATCGCGACCGACAGCGCGTTCTGGTCACCTTGCTCTTTGATCTGGAATGTCACGACATGCTGCGCGCGGCGCGGACGAATGCGATCGTCCGGGTCGCGCTCCGACGGAATCGCGCCGCCATGCACAGACGCGAGATACGGGATCTCCAGCGATCGTACGCCAGCCTGCGCCACGTGGCGAACAATCACCGCCCGCACTTGCCGACCGGGATCATCCGGCACAAACGCACCCTGCGCTCCAGCTGAAACCCGGACGAGACTGTCCTCATTCACATAGGCGCGAACCAGTGGCCCCCCATGCGGATCGCTCTGGTCCTCGCGGGCAGCTACGCCGGCGATTTCGGCGGTGCTCATGTCCGTGTCCGATGCCGGCACTGCAGCAACCACACGCCCCAACAGCGCCTGCGATCCAACCCATGCACCAACATGCAGAACCGCCGACGCGTCACGCACCACGCCGTCATGCGGCGCGCGGAGCACCAGTTCGTCAAGTTGCCGCTCCAACCCGTCGAGTTCCTCTTGTCGCGCGATGCGCTCCCGTTCGAGCGTCGTCCGCTCCGCAAGCTCTCGAACATCACCGGCAATCCGGGCAAGGCGGAGATCGAGCAGTGTCAGCGCATGTCGCGTCTGCGCCCGTCGGTGCCGGAGGTCCGGCACGTCCAGAACCGCCAGCACGTCGCCCACGCGGACGCGCCGCCCTTCCGCAATAGACCACTCCGCAATCCGCCCCTCGCGCGGCGGGTGAATGGCGATGGCCCGTTCAGCCTCAACGACAGCGGGCAGCGTCAGCGTCCAGCCGATCGGCACGACGCACACGGCGAGGCCCGCGGCAACGACTGCACCCGTCACAAAAACCCGTCGTGCGTCCATAATTTCTCTCCGTAACACCCACCACTGTCGCACTTCCTTGCAGATCGGCAGGGCAATGAACCAGACGATCTCGATGATGAAGAGCGTCACGCCGAGCAGTTTGAAAAAGAGATGATAAACCAGCAGGGCGATCCCGAGGAAAAGCACAAGGCGATATATCCAGACGCACCAGGCATAGAGCGTGATCCGCCATGCAAGACTGTCAGAAAGCGTATCCGGGCGCGGATGTCCGAGACCGAAGAGCAGCTCTCGCACCTGCCAGCGACCGAGCGCAAAGGCCCGCGCCTGCAGGTTCGCCAGCCCCAGGCCGTCACTCAGCAAATAATATCCGTCGAACTTCATGAACGGGTTGAGATTGACGGCGAGCGTCAGGATCCAGCTCGTGGTCGCTGTCAAAAACGCAGCCGAGCGCATCGGCCCATCCGGCAGAAACACCCATGCCAGCGTTGCGACACAGGCTAGGGCGAGCTCAACCGCAATCCCCGCCGCCGCAATTCTCAGCCGCTGTCCCCGATCCGTAAGGCGCCATGCGTCCGTCACATCAGTGTACGCAAGCGGCATCATCACCATGAACGCGATGCCCATTGTCGTGACACGCACGCCATATCGCTCCGCTGTCCAGGCATGCCCCAGCTCATGGAGCACCTTGATCAGCACCGCTGTCAGCGCAAACAGCGCCACGCCTTCAAGCGAAAGAAAATCAAGAAACGTCGCCTTGAACGTCTCCCACTGCCGCGAAGCAAGGTAGAGCCCACCAACCCCTGACAGCACAACAAGCAACCACAGCAGCGGAGAGAAAAACGGTCGCGCGAGGAAGCGCGTCGCAACCAGAAACTTGTGCGGTCGCACCAGCGGAATGCGGAAAAACAGATAGCTGTGCACCAGATGCTGCCACGGACTACGCGTCATCGATTGGGTCTGCGCCGCAAGAGCCGTCGTCCCGTGATCGCCGTGCTGCGGGCAGGGCGCTTCGTCTCGCACCACAAGGTGGTTCGCGTGGAGGAAGAAAACCAGCGCCGAAAGCGTCTCGTCTTCAAGCGGTCGCCCGAGACGGGCACTGGTCGCGTGAAGAAACTGATCGCGTGGCACCGCCTGCCAATGCGCCAGTAGCTCGGCTTCAGATGCGCCCAGCACGAAATACTTGTGACGCAGCGGATCATAAATCAGGCAGGTGCGTCCGCCCGCAGGCGTCGGCGCACCCTCCAGAAGTTCGAGATCATCCCGCAAGTCAGGCAGAGGTGGCGCGTCAGGCTCAACGTTAGCCGGCGTCATAGCCCAAGACTTTGCCGCGCCCACGCGATCGGTCGCCGGAAGAGAAAGAATCCGAGCGACACGGTGTCGCCAAACAACTGCGCCGTGCCCCGCGCGCCAATGCGCGGGCCGTTGAGTGAACCCGTCTGGCGCGTGTCCGCCGCAAGTGTGCCCCGATGACCATCGACAGTCTCGTCGAGCCGCAGCCGAACCGTATAGACGAGCGCTCCCACCGCATCGGGCGCCGCATGATATCCGCCACTCACAACCGTGGCCGTGCGCGGCGCGAGCGGCGCGGCGTCGAGGAACAGGCGTGCATTGCCGTTCGCCCTCAACACGATCGCGTCATTCACCGG
>JBCAXC010000306.1:0-3681 GCA_038534255.1 Pseudomonadota bacterium | reverse complement strand
GTCGAAATGGCGTCCATCGCTCTGGATGATTGTCTCCGGTGTGCTGGTCACTGTGGTTGCGCTTCCGGTCGTCACGTTCTTTGTGCTTGCCCGCGCCGCCGGCCTTGATCCTCTGGCGATCAACTCCGCAGCTCTCAGTGCGCTTGTGCTCGGCTTGATCGCGGCTGCGATTGTCGGCTTTGTTTTTGTCCGCGCGATCACGCGACCCCTGCAGGATCTGGGAGCACGCGCCCAAGCTCTTGCCCGTGGCGAGCGCGACGCCATGGAGCCCCTGGCCTGGCATGGCAGTGCGGATGTTGCGGCGTTGTCATCCAGTCTCTTTGCCATGGCGAAAGCGCTGTTCTCCCGTAGCGACTATATCTCCACATTCGCGACGCATGTCTCTCATGAGATCAAGACCCCGCTCAGCGCAATCCGCGGTGCGGCCGAGCTTCTCGATGATGACGATGGGACAATGTCGCCCGCGGAGCGCGCTCGCTTTCTCGAGAACATTCGGGCGGATGTCGCCCGGGTTTCCACCCTGCTGGAACGATTGCGTGATCTTGCCGAAGCCGACAATCCACGGATCGCAGGGAGCACGACGATTTCGCGTGTCCTTGCTGGGTTGAGTGTTTCGCTTCCTGAGGGTGACAACGGGTTGCGTGTGCGCGTTGACGGAGACCCGCAGACTTCGATTGCGATGACGGAGGAAAACGCGTCGATCGTTTTCGGCAATCTGATCGAGAATGCTCGTCTCGCCGCTGCCGCCTGCATCACGATCTCAGTTAAACCCGTTTCCGACGGAGTGAAGCTCATCGTTCAGGATGACGGTCCGGGTTTCACATCCGATGGCGCGGCGCGCGCCTTTGATCTCTTCTATACGACCCGTCGGGCTGATGGCGGTACGGGGATGGGGCTCAGCATTGTTCGCTCGATGCTGATAGCGCATGGCGGCTCAATACGTATCGTGACGGATGCAAAGAGGTCGTCATGCGATGAAATTGCGGGCGCCGTCTTTGACATTTTTCTTCCGTATGGGGTGTGACCTCACGTTCAAGACTGATTCTCTTCGGGCGCGTCTATGCGTATACGAAGAAAAATATATACTGGCATGTGCAACCCGATGATCACAATCAGGAATTTAATCCCTTTCATCGGGTTGCCGCATGATTTTGTTGCAGAAAAACCATAATGCCCGCACTGCGAGAAGGTTTCCAAAAGATTATAATCCCCAAACATTTCGCTCCCTGTTAGGCGTCAACTGAGCAATTAGGTGGCGATCTCTGTCTTTTTTCGCGTCTTTGGCGACACCCGTGGCGGTTACGAGGCCGTCGTTCGAACAGGGTGCGTGCTGCACTGGATCATGAGAATCCGGGTGGCGCGCTTGAGGCGGGGGCGCATATGGCGCGCTTTTTCACGAGAGTTGCAGGCGCGGTGTGCGCGACGTTGAGGGGGCATCTGCGCTGTGTGGCCGTAGTGGCTACTCTGCTCGGAGCACTCTTTGGCGCATCGACGTCAGCTGTTGCGCAGCCAACGACGCTGTCCTTCAACGCGGGCCTGTCGAACGGCTCCCAAATTGTTTTGACAGATCCGACGGGCGTCTACCGGATCGATATCACGGTCAACGGCGGGTCCATCTCCATCGTCGGCAACGAAGTGCGGACGAGCTGGTTCGACGACACGGCGCCGTTCAACACGCCGACGGTGAACTTTTCCGCCAACTTCCCGATGTCCGCGATCACATTCGAGGACATGGACAACATCGACAACAACAGTTCGCGCGACTCGTTCGCTGCGGACGTTGCCGGGTCGTGGACCAATTTCGGCAACACGGGCGGGACGACAGGTCAGTACGTTCTGACACAATTTCCGCTGAACGCACCCCCCGCAACCAATCGTGCCGGGGCGGCTATCGATGTCAGTTTTGCCGATTTTATTTCCCGCGGGGCAGTGAGCAATGTGGTCCTGAACTACGGGATCCCGTCAGATCCAAATACCGCGGTGGAAGACAACTTCACGGTCACGTTTGAGCCAGCGACCCCCACAAATAACTTCAACATCCTCGTCGAAGATCCGGAAACACTTGGCGGCACCGTCAAGAACATCGTCTCTCAGTATCGCTTCGGGGCGACCACGGTTCAAATCGATCAGTTGACAGTGAACAAGGATGCGACGCCGATCAACGTCTCCGCGCCGGGGACGATTAGCTATGACATGTCGGTCTTCAATGCCGGGCCTGTTGCGTTGAACGGCATCTCGGTTTCGGACAGCCTCACGCAGGATGGTGCTGGCCGCACGCTGGCATCCGGCCCGACATTCACCGGCGGCGACACGGACGGCGACGGAGAAATCGACCCGAACGAGACGTGGACTTACACGGCTTCCTACAACGTCACGCAGAGCGACATCGACAACGGTGCCGACCTTGTCAACGTGTTCGCCTTTGACACCGCGCAATTCGATCCGGAGACCGATCAAGCCAGCACGACCATCACGCAGACGCCGCGGATCGCCCTGGTCAAGACCGCCGCCGTCAACGATGGCGGCGATGGCCGCGTCGATGCCGGGGACACGATCACCTACACCTACACCGCGACCAACGAAGGCAACGTCTCGCTTTTTGAAGTGAGCGTCGGCGAGACCGCGGGTGATTTCACGGGCGATGGGACTTTGCCCACGCCTGCATACGACAGCGGCGGCCAGACATTGAACGGCACCGGGGCAAACAACGATCTCGCTGTTGGCGGGGCTGCGATCGTGTTCGAGGCGACGTATGTCATTGACCAGCAGGACATTGTCGACGGGAGCGTCGTGAACCGTGCGCTTGCAAGCGCGACGGACTTTAATGGTGGCCCGGTCACAGACCCTTCTGATAACGCGAGTACGGCAAACGGCGCCAATACGCCGACCACCACCCCCTTGGCGGCAGAACCATCGTTGACGATTGCGAAGGTCGCGACGGACCCGACCGAACGCGCGGCCGGCGAGACGGTGACCTACACCTACACCGTCACGAACACCGGCAACGTGCCGATCAACGATGTCACGGTCGGCGATTCACACAACGGCAGTGGCCCCGCGCCCACGCCAGGTAGCGAATCCCTTCTCACCGACAATGCGCCGAATGGCGACTCAACTGACGCCGCCGCGAACGCATCCTGGGATGCGCTCGGGCCGGGTGACGTCATCACTTTCACCGGAACGTACGTCGTCACTCAGACGGATGTGGATACCCTGCAATGACCTGCACTGTGCTTAATCTCCGCGAGGCAATGGCCGACGTGTGGACAGCGACGCGCCGCACGGCTCTCGCTGCCGCCGCCCTAAGCTTCGGTGTCGCTTTTGCAGCTCCCGCTGCAGTGGCCCAGATCACGAACACGGCAACTGCAACGGGTACGCCCGCCGCTGGTACGCTGTTGAACCCGACCGCCGACGAGAGTGTCACGGTCGAGCCAGCGGCCCCGCGGATTGCGATCGTGAAGACTGCCGCGGTGGATGACGGGGGCGACGGCCGTGTCGATGCAGGCGACACGATCACGTACACCTACACCGTCACGAATGAAGGTAATATCACGCTATTTGACATCGGTGTCACGGAGACGGCGGGCGACTTTACCGGAAATGGCACGCTGCCGACCCCGGCATTTTCTTCCGGTGGCGGCGATCTCGACGGTGATGCGGATGCCGCTGACCTCGCCGTTG
>JBCAXC010000305.1:0-3692 GCA_038534255.1 Pseudomonadota bacterium | reverse complement strand
GTCGAGGATGGCGAAGGTCTTGATCTTCACTTCACGCAACTTCTCGAGCAGCTCGCCGTCAATCTCCTGACCGGCTTCGCCCCAGATCTCGCCGGTCTTCATATTCACGAGGTCTTCGGCGAGGTAGCGGGTGATCAGATCCTCATCCGGAATCAAGAGGTCTTTCAGACCCTCGTCCGCGAGCTTGCGGGCACCGCGCGCGGTGACCTTCTTGCCCGCTTCCATGACGACTTCGCCCGATTTCGCATCAACGAGATCGCTCGACGGCGTGACACTACGCCAGCGATCCGCGTCGTACGGGATTTTCCATCCGTCTTTGGCCGTCGTGACCGGAATCTGGTTGTAGAACTCGGCGAGGATTTCTTCCTCGTCCATGCCGAGCGCGTAAAGCAGCGCCGTCACCGGCAGCTTGCGTTTGCGGTCGATGCGGACGTGAACAATGTCTTTCGGGTCAAACTCGAAGTCGAGCCACGAACCGCGATAGGGAATGATGCGCGCGGCGAATAGCAGTTTTCCCGATGAGTGGGTGCGCCCCTTGTCATGGTGGAAAAACACGCCCGGCGAGCGGTGCATCTGGCTGACGATGACGCGCTCCGTGCCGTTGATGATGAAGGTGCCGTTGTCGGTCATGAACGGGATGTCGCCCATGTAGACATCCTGCTCCTTGATGTCCTTCACCGATGTGGCGCCGGTTTCCTCGTTCACATCGAACACGATGAGACGGATGGTGACCTTCAGCGGCGCGGCATACGTAATGTCGCGCTGCTGGCACTCTTCAGTGTCGAACTTCGGCTCTTCAAACTCATAGGAGACGAACTCGAGCGTTGCCCGGCCGGAAAAATCCGAAATCGGGAAGACCGAACGGAACACGGCCTCAAGGCCATGATCACCGGTTGCGCCTTCAAGGTCGTCGGCCATCAGGAAATCGTCGTACGACCGCTTCTGAACCTGGATCAGGTTCGGCATCTCGGCGATCTCTTTGATGTTGCCGAATTTCTTCCTCACGCGCTTGCGCCCTGTGAAGGTCTCAGCCATGCAATATCCTCGTGTGCCAAAAGTGCGGGCTGCGGGGGCTGTCTCATTGCCCGGACGATCGCTCCGCAACGATCATTCGACCTTCTCAGGCCTACCCGGGGGACAGCTCACCGGGCGACCGAGACAATCGGTGGCCGGGAAAGATGTCCGTCGCTTCACGCCGCGCAATGCAACCATCAAACAGGCGCGTCGCAGTGGTGTGAAACCGGGCGGACGCGCCGCCCGGCTTCGACGTTTCGTGCCTACTTGAGTTCGACAGAAGCGCCGGCTTCTTCGAGCTTCTTCTTGATCTCTTCGGCTTCTTCCTTCGTCGCGCCTTCTTTGACGGCTTTGCCGCCGGCTTCGACGAGGTCTTTCGCTTCCTTCAGGCCGAGGCCCGTGATGGCGCGAACTTCCTTGATGACGTTGATCTTCTTGTCGCCAGCGGCGGCGAGGATCACGTCAAACTCGGTTTTCTCTTCGGCTGCTTCAGCAGCGCCACCGGCGCCCGGTGCCGCCATTGCGACAGGTGCCGCTGCGGAGACGCCCCACTTTTCTTCGAGCATCTTCGAGAGGTCTGCCGCTTCCATCACGGTCAGGTTCGAGAGGTCTTCTGCAATCTGTTCGAGGTTTGCCATTGTCTTTGTCTCAGTTGGTATCGTTACGGTTGTTTTCGAGTGGTGCGGCCCACGATGATCACGTCACCGCCAGCGCACCAGGATTGTGTTCCGCTCAGCTCAGCCAGCGTCCGACTTCGCCTGAATGACGCGTGCCACCTGGGCACCCGGCTCGTTCAGGAGACGTGCGATCTTGCCAGCAGGCGCCTGAAGAAGACCGACGATCTTGCCGCGCAATTCGTCGAGTGACGGCAGGGCCGCCAGTGACTTGACGGCGGCTTCGTCAAGAACGGTCTCGCCCATTGCGCCGCCGAGGATCACCAGATTTTCGTTTTTCTTGGCGAATTCGACTGCGATCTTGGGGCCGGAGACCGGGTCTTCGGAGGTGACGACGCACGTCGGGCCGGTGAAGAGTTCACCGATGCCTTCTGCGGCCGTATCCTTCAGGGCAAGCTTTGCGAGCCGGTTCTTGGCGACCTTGACCGCTCCGCCCGCATCTTTCATGCGGCTGCGAAGCTCGGTCATCTGGGCCACGGTCAAACCGGAATAGCGAGCGACGACAATGACGCCGGCATCGTTGAACGTGCCATTGAGCGTCTTGACGAACTCGTGCTTTTCAGCGCGTTCCACCTTGCTCTCTCCTTGCTGCAGCACGGGATTGATCTCCCCTGCTGCGGGTTGCACCTTGTCGCCTGCCGCGCCTCGCCCCGGTCGCAATGACCATATCGGCGAAACGCGCACCGTCTCGAACGTTGCGTTGCCAGCCGGCACGCCCAAAAACGTAACCTTGCCGACAACCCGTGGCCCAGACCGCCGCAAGCGACGCTCATGTGCCTGTCCATGGGTGCCGCGCAGTTCTGCGCGATGCCCACAAGGTCCAAACAACCGCATGCCCGTCCCCGCTTCGTGCCGGTTCAGGGCCGGGCCTTCTCGAAGGCCCGTCGAACTGTCTGTTCCCGTCTCATGCAGGCCGGATGATTAAAGCGATCCGGGGGTGCCTCTCGGCATCTCCGTCACGCCACCTGCAATCTAGGACAGGTCAACCGCAGCCATGGCGAACCAGTACTGCGGCCTTCCAACCGGTGCCGCCCTCAACAGGTGAACGCGACGCCGGAATTCTTTTTCATCAACCGCCGATCACACTCGACGGCTCAACTTTTACGCCCGGGCCCATCGTCGAGGTCACAGCCATGCGTTTGACGTATGTGCCCTTTGCGCCCGACGGCTTGGCCTTCATCACGGCGTCGGTGAACGCCTTGATATTCTCGACCAGCGCTTCCTGCGCGAAACTCGACTTGCCGACACCGGCGTGGACGATGCCCGCCTTCTCGACGCGGAACTCCACGGCGCCGCCCTTGGCGGACTTCACCGCGCCGGCGACGTCTGGCGTCACGGTGCCGACCTTCGGGTTCGGCATCATGCCGCGGGGCCCGAGCACCTTACCGAGACGACCAACGAGCGGCATCATGTCGGGTGTGGCAATGCAGCGATCAAAGTCGATCTTGCCGGCCTGAACCTGCTCGGCGAGATCTTCAGCGCCGACGACATCGGCACCGGCTGCTTTCGCTTCGTCCGCCTTTGCGTCCCGCGCAAACACCGCGACACGTACGTCACGTCCTGTGCCGTTCGGCAGCGTGCACACACCGCGCACGACCTGATCCGCGTGGCGTGGGTCAACACCGAGGTTCATGGCGATCTCGACGGTTTCGTCGAACTTCGCCGTCTTGGCATCCATCACGAGTTTGACCGCTTCCTCGAGCTCATAGAGCTTGTTGCGGTCGATCTTGCCGCGTGCGGCGGCGAGTTTTTTTCCGGTCTTTGCCATGATGATCAGCCTTTCACCTCAAGACCCATCGAGCGCGCAGAGCCGGCGATGATCTTTTTCGCCTGCTCGATGTCGCTCGTATTCAGGTCTGCCATCTTGGCTTCGGCAATCTCGCCGAGCTGCGCGTCGGTCACTTTGCCTGCGACAGTCTTGCCGGGGGCGGTGCTGCCCTTGTTCAGGCTCGCCGCTTTCAGAAGAAAATAAGACGCGGGCGGCGTCTTCATCTCGAACGTGAA
>JBCAXC010000304.1:0-3697 GCA_038534255.1 Pseudomonadota bacterium | reverse complement strand
CGCGGCGCACACCTCGTGCCACTTCGCCGCCGCCAAACTTGCGCCCGACGAGCTTCACACGGAAATCACGACCAACATGATCCGCCTTGAGCAGGAGCTTGGCGAGCCGCCCCGACACTTCAGCTATCCCTACGGGTGCGAGAACAGCGCCGGCCCGCGAGACTTCTCCCTGGTTCAGGATCTTGGTTTCGCGACAGCCGTCACGACGCGCAAGGGCATGATTTTTCCCGAGCATGCTGCGCACCTGACGGCCCTGCCGCGGTTCTCGCTCAACGGTGATTTCCAGGATCTGCGCGCGCTGGAGGTACTGTTAAGCGGGCTGCCGTTTGCTCTGCTCAATCGCGGACGACGGGTCAACGTCTCCTGAACGCTCGCCCCCGGCGTCAGACACGGTCTAAGATTCGTCCGGCTTGGCCATCCACTTGATCAGCAATGCGCCAGGGATCGCCCATCCAGCACCGGCTACCGCATAAAAGATGAGCTGAAGCGACCAGTGCGTCTCGTCCGTGATGAGCGCCGGCGCGAGCGCGAGCGCAAAGAGGAAGTAGACGAAGATCAGCACCACCATCAGCACGGTGCCGGTAAGTTTGCGCGCGTTGCTTGTCATGACGACACTCCGGTTCCGGTCCTCTGCAAGTCGCGCCGTTGTGGCGCATTGAGGCAGGCCGTTCGATCCCTTAGCTCCTCGACGTATCACGTGACGCCCCCGCCAAGGGCAACCGCCTCGCAACCGTCGCTTTATGGAGCGCTGATATGCCGTTCGATACGCCGCAGCACAACACGCCGATTGCCAAGTCAGTGCGCGTCTGGCTGTGCTGTGTGGCCGCACTCATCATCGCCATGGTGCTCGTCGGCGGCGCGACCCGGCTGACAGATTCGGGGCTCTCAATCACCGAGTGGGAGCCAATTTCAGGTGTGATCCCGCCGCTCACCGAAGCTGCCTGGCAGATTGAATTCGAGAAGTACCGGCAAATTCCGGAATATCTTCAGGTCAACGCCGGCATGTCACTCGCCGACTTTAAATTCATCTACTGGTGGGAGTGGGGCCACAGGTTCCTTGCCCGCGTTGTCGGGATTGTTTTCCTTTTGCCGTTCCTCTGGTTCCTCGCGCGTGGCGCCATCCCGCGCCGCCTTGTGCTCCCACTCGCCGGTCTATTTGTGCTCGGCGGCTTTCAGGGGTTCCTCGGCTGGTACATGGTGCAGAGCGGGCTTTCTGAGCGCGTTGACGTCTCGCAGTATCGGCTTGCCGCGCACCTTGGGCTCGCGATCCTCATCTACTGCGCGACCGTCTGGATTATTCTCCAGCCGCAGCGCCAAACACGGGCAGCCGACAGCTGGCATTCGCTCCCGCGCGGCCTTGCATGGTCTGCCATCGGACTGACCGTTGCGATTTTCCTGCAGATCATTTCAGGCGCATTCGTCGCCGGAATGCGCGCCGGTCTCGCACACAACACGTGGCCGCTGATGGACGGACAGTTCATTCCCGACGGGCTCTTCATTATGGCGCCCGCATGGGCCAACCTGTTCGAGAATGCGATGACGGTGCAGTTCAACCATCGCATGCTGGCTTATGTGATCACAGCGTGGGCGCTGATCCATGTGGTCCAGATCCTGCGCCAGCCATCCTTGGCCGCACGTCGGTCAGCGCTCGCGCTGGCGGGCGTCACACTCGCGCAGGTCGGCCTCGGGATCGCGACGCTGCTCGCTATGGTGCCTGTCTGGATGGGTGTGATGCATCAGGGTGGTGCGCTCGTGGTGCTGACCGTAGCGCTCGCGCATACAGCGTCCGTGCTCGCCGCCGCTCGGGCGGCGGAAACGGCACCCGAGGCCCAACCGCTTGCGGCCTGAGCCAAGGGTCGAGCCAAGGGTCAGGGAAACAGCGCCACCTGCGACAGCCCGGTGGTCTCGTCGAGACCGCACATCAGGTTGAAGTTCTGCAAAGCCTGCCCGGCGGAGCCTTTAACGAGATTGTCGAGCGTCGCGATGACGATCGCGCGGCTAGCGATCCGATCGGCGAACACGCCGATGTGGCAGTGGTTGGAGCCACGGACGTTCTGTGTCGCAGGCACAACGCCAGCCGCCATGACATGCACAAACGGCTCATGGTCATACCGCGTCGCAAGCGTCGCCCGCAGATCGTCCGGCGTTGCATCACCGGTGAGGCGGACGTAACACGTCACTAGTTCCCCGCGCGACATCGGGATCAGATGCGGTGTGAAGTTCACCGTCACGTCCTGGCCCGCGGCACGGCTCACTTCCTGTTCGATCTCCGGCGCATGACGATGCGTGCCCACTGCGTAAGGTGAAAGTCCCTCACCCGCTTCGGTGAAGAGCGTGTTCTGCTTGAGTGCCCGCCCGGCCCCTGAGACACCCGACTTCGCATCGACGATCAGATCGTCCGCATCCACCTGCCCGGCGGAGACGAGTGGCAGAAGCGCCATCAGCGTCGCGGTCGGATAGCATCCCGGGCAGGCCACGAGCCGCGCATCGGAAATGTCCGCACGATAGTGTTCCGTCAGACCGTAGACCGCCGACGACATGAGATCCGTTGCCTCATGCACCAGCCCGTATGTCGCGCGATAAACCTCCGCATCGCGCAGCCGGAAGTCGGCCGACATATCGATAACCTTCAGCCTATCCGGTAGTGTCGAGATGATCTGATGCGCAGTGCCATGCGGCAGTCCGCAGAAGACGGCATCGAGCTCGTTCCAGTCGACATCATCGCTGTCGACAAGGTCGGGCAGGCCATAGGTGCCGAGATGCGGAAAAACGCTGCCCATCGGCTTGCCCGCATGGGTCTTCGCCGCGAGCACGTCGAGCGAGATCGCCGGGTGCGCCAGCGCGAGGCGGATCAGGTCGGCGCCGGTATAGCCAGATGCACCGATAACCCCGACCTTGAGTCTCTCCGATGTCGCCATGCGTCTCGGCCCTGTCCCTGCGCGCAGATGAGTTAGCCCGCGTCCGTAGCACAGCGCTCGTAGACCAGCACCAGATTGTTCGCCGGCACCTCATGCGTGGCCCGTCGGCGCAACCCGTGGCCTGCCGCGACCGCATCGAGATCGGTGAGCGACCGCACGCCCCACCGCGGATCCTCCGCCCGCAAGCGCGCATCGAAGGCGACGTTGCTCGGAGCGATCGGTGTCTCGCTGTCCACAAAGGGACCATAAAAGAACACGCGACCACCAGCGCTCAGCGATGCCCCGGCCAACGCAAAAATCCCCTCGGTCGCCGCCCAGGGCGCGATGTGGATAACGTTGATCGAGATGATCACATCCAGCCTCCCAAGTGTCGCCGCGTCGGCGTCGGTCACATCGAGATGGAGTGGTGGCGCACAGTTCTCGATGCCCTCGGCCCACGCATCAGCCCGCCACGCCGCAATGCTCGCCAGATTGGCGGTCGATATGTCGCTCGGTTGCCACGTCACGCCGGGCCAGGCGCGGGCAAGCCCGATCACGTGCTGCCCCGACCCACTGCCGATCTCGAGCCCGCGCCCAACGCTATCGCCCGGCAGATCACGGCGCATCGCCTGAACGATCGCGTCATGGTTGCGGTGAAACGTCGGCGTGTCGCGCTTTGAGGTCACGGTCTTTATCGGAGGAAAAAGTGCAGGCTGGGCGGTCGAGCTTGGCGTGTCTCCTGCACACGCGGTGCACGCCCCCCTTCGCGAACCAAACACCATGCGTCACACTGCCGCAAT
>JBCAXC010000303.1:0-3697 GCA_038534255.1 Pseudomonadota bacterium | reverse complement strand
GTTCACCGCATTATCATCCCATGTCGCATGGCATCGCGCTTGAGGGGATGCGCCTGGTGATGGAGAATATTCTGACGGCTTATCGCACGCCGGATGATCTGGATGCGCGTGCGCAGATGATGAGTGCGGCCGCGATGGGCGCAGTGGCGTTTCAGAAGGGGCTTGGCGCGATCCACGCGCTTTCGCACCCCATCGGCGCTGTGCATCACACACACCACGGGACGACGAATGCTGTCGTCATGCAGCCAGTTCTGCGGTTCAACCGCGCGGCGGTGGAGGTTCGGTTGGCGCGTGCTGCTGACTACCTCGGTATCTCGGGCGGGTTCGATGGGCTGTACGCTGTGATCGGTGATCTCAACGCGGAACTTTCCATCCCCGCGACACTCACGGAACTCGGGGTGGTTGATCCGGACCTGCCTCGCCTGACAGCCATGGCGCTGGAAGATCCGAGCGTTGGCGGCAACCCGGTCGCCATGACGCGAGAGAACACGCAGGCGTTGTTTGAGGCCTGTCTCTAGGGGCCTGGCGCGTCGCGACGTGCTTCAGGGGCGCAGTTTCCTTATCGAAACGCCGGCGTCTTCGAGTTTTTGCCTCAGGTGCTGCGCCATAGAGACTGCGGTCGGCTCGTCGCCGTGTACGCACACTGTCTGGATGGCGACAGGGATTTTCACTCCGTTGACGGATGTGATCGCCTGCTCCTCGATCATGGCGAGGACGGCGTCCGCGGCAGCGTCCGGATCATGGATCATCGCGCCTTCGGTGCCGCGGGCCACGAGTGTGCCATCGTCATTGTAGGCGCGGTCCGCGAAAACTTCCCGCGCCATCGGGGCATCCAGGTGCTTTGCGGCGCGCTCCAGCTCGGTGTTCGGCAAGACGAGATTGATCAGTTCATGCGCGCAGCGGCGGACAGCATTGATGCAGGCATGGGCGATCTCGGGCGTTTCGCACGCCATGTTGTTGAGGGCGCCATGGGCCTTGACGTGCTGCAGTTGAACGCCCTCGCTCGCAGCGATCGCCTGCAGTGCGCCAATCTGATAGATCACCGCCGCTTCAATCTCGGCGCTGGTCAGCCCGAGAATCCTCCGCCGCCCAAACCCTTCGAGGTCGTTGAAGCCGGGATGTGCGCCGATGCCAACGCCAGCTTCTTTTGCGAGTCGTACGACGCGCGTCATCTCCATCGGATCGCTGGCGTGAAATCCGCAGGCGATGTTGGCGCTGCTGACGATCTCGAGAATCGCTTCGTCATTGCCCATCTTCCAGGGACCAAAACTCTCGCCGAGATCAGCGTTCAGGTCGATGGTCGTCATCTCAGGTATCTACCTCCCAAGGCAGATCGTCGCCGCTGGCGATAGCGCCGCTGACGAGATTGGTGTCGAGCAGATTGTCGAGGCTGGTGATATCACGGACCTGACGAGTGCGACGTGCGGGGAGAGAGGCAATCCATGCCTGCTGCGCGGCAAGCGCGGCTACACTCTCGGCGTGGCTGACCAATTCGAATCGAAGCTCTGTTCCCGGTGGTAGCTGCGCGAAGCGATCGATGTCCGCGCTGATGATGCAGGCGATGCGGGGATAACCACCCGTCGGTTGGCGGTCTGCAAGCAAGACGGTTGGCTGGCCCGTGCCGATGATCTGTATGTCGCCCAGCACGATGCTTTCAGAGATGATCGGTGTCTTGTCGGCCACCTCGAGCGGATCGCCCTCGAACGCGAGGCGCGCGCCCATCCGGTCCATCTCGTGGGTGACGGCAAATGGCGTGGCGAGGAAGCGGGCAAGTGTTTCGTCGCTGAAGAGGTGGGTGTGTGTGCTGGGCAGGATTCGGATTGGGGTGTCGTACCGGTTTGAGCTCTCCGGATTCTCGGGAAGCGTCAGGCCGATCGTGTCTCCACTGTCCGGGCCGATGGGGAGAATATCTCCGGCTTCAAGCGTGCGCCCGTGATGTCCGCCAATGCCTGCGCGCAAGTGCGTGGCGCGCGCGCTGAATACCTGCGGTACGTCGAAGCCGCCGCCGACACTCAGATAGGCGATGTTGCCGTCTCGGATGACCCCGAGGTCGAGAGTCTCGCCGGGGCGCAGCGTGAACGTTGTGCGATTGGGCAGGGGGGTGCCATCGCGTGTCGCGGGGATTGCAGCGCCGGTGAGACAAGCGCGGACCGGGCCACCTTCGACCGTGTAGCGCCCACCCATGCCGTAAATCTCCATGCAGGCATGGGTGTGTGTGGTGGTGCCGTCCAGAAGGGCACGCCCTTCGTCGTAGGCGGTACGATCGGTGACGCCACCCGCCGTGATGCCCTGCGAGAGATGTCCGGGACGCCCGAGATCCTGGATGCTGGAATAGGGGACAGTCGTCTCGACACGCAGTGTGGTCGTGGTTTTGGCGGTCCTGCTCACGGCGTCACCTGCTGAATGCGCCATCGGCCTTCAGTGCGGGCTGCGTCGAGAGATTGTAGCTCCTCGTGCGTGATGGACGAGAATTGCAATCGATCACCCGCGACGATTGTGACGGGCGGTTCGAGGTCGGGAGCGAAATTTCGCAACGGGCTGCGGCCGATTTCGTACCAACCGGTTGGCATTTCGGTCGCGGCGATGCAGGTCTGGCCCACCGCGCAGATCACAGCGCCCGGTGGGATCGCTGGAGAAATCGTGTTGCGCCGTGGAAGATGGAGGTTTTCGGGTAGCAGGCCGGAATACAAAAAACCCGGTGCGAACCCGATCATGAAGACTTGTTGCTGTGTTGCGCAGTGCTGACGGACGACGTCGTCAACGGTGAGATTTAGTGCACATGCCATCTCCGCCAGATCGGGTGCGCAGGCCGGATCGTAGCAGACCGGGATGTCCCAGGTTCGTGTGTTGGGGCTCGAGACCGTCTGATCGGATTGATCCAGTGCAGGTGTGGACGACAGCAGTTGACGTAGTTTCCGCGTCAGTGTTTCGAGCGGAAGTGTCAGGGGATTATAGCGCACGATCACAGCCTTGATCGTCGTGGCGGTCTCGAGGATGCCGTCGATGTGCGCGTCGCAAACCTGACGCTCAAACGCGGCGGCACGCTTGTTCACACTGACATCGACGCTCTCTCCAAACTCCACCAGCAGACTGACGTCGCCGAGGGGGCGAAGCTGCGGTGTCTGGCGTGTTGCGGATGGAGACATAACGGTGCCCTGTATCACCACTGTCAGGCGCTATGGCCTGAGTGCCCTTTGAGAGAAAAAATCATGTCCAGCACGCGGGCTTGAAACGGACTCTTTCGATCTGCAAGCACATTGATGATCCCGAGATGGTCAACGTCGGGCACCGTGAACAATTCGATGGGCCGCCGGTCGTCGGCGAATGCGTCAACGTACATCTGCGCCTGACGTTTGAACTCACTCGTTTCCCCACCGCCGACGGCGACGAGTTGCGGCGCGCTGGTACGTGGTGGGTGATGGATCACAGGGCTTTGTTCGGCAGCTTCGTCTGCCGTCATCCTCAGCGCAGCGTTCAGTCCGTGTGTGCGGCGCACAGGCTCGAGATGGCTGAGGGGGGAGATCGGGATGCCACATTTGATCAGGTCTGCGGGTAATGATGGATCGTGCACGGGCCAGTTGGTGCCCATCATCATCTGCGTGATGTGGCCGCCCGCTGAATGCCCGATGACGCCGATCCGGTCGCGATCAAGACCGAGATCGCCCGCGTTGCGCCAAATGTATGCCACGGCGTCGCG
>JBCAXC010000302.1:0-3699 GCA_038534255.1 Pseudomonadota bacterium | reverse complement strand
CAGCGCGCGGGAACGCCGCCGCATCGTGCGCGATCTGGCGTTTGGCTATATCTCCGCGGCGGCCGCGCGCGATCTCTATGGGTTGAGCGCGGATGAGGTGGCTGACGTTGAAGCGCAGGTCGCGCGTGGCGATGATTTTGACTGACAGTGACTTCGATTGAAGTGGGGACACGCGATGAAACTGCTGCGGTACGGGCCGAAGGGCGAAGAGAAACCCGGCCTGCTGGATGACGACGGGACGATCCGTGACCTCTCCGGCATGGTCGATGATCTCGGGCCGGCGACACTCGATGCGCAGACGCTCGAACGTATCGCAGAACAGGATGCGAGCAACCTGCCCAAGGTCGACGGTCTTGTGCGGCTTGGCCCGCCGGTCGGCAATGTTGGCAAACTTATCTGTGTCGGGCTGAACTACTCCGATCACGCGAAGGAAGCCGGTCTTGAGGTGCCGAGTGAGCCGGTTCTCTTTGCGAAGGCGACCTCGTGCATCTGCGGCCCGGATGATGCGATCGAGAAGCCGGCACACTCAACCAAGCTCGATTGGGAGGTGGAGCTGGCCGTTGTGATTGGCACGCCTGGGCGGAACATTGCGGAGGAAAATGCGCTCGATCACATCGCCGGATACACAATTGTTAACGACATCTCGGAACGGGCGTTCCAGATCGAGCGGCAGGGGCAGTGGATCAAGGGCAAGTCTCATGACACGTTCGGCCCAGTCGGACCGTGGCTCGTGACGCGCGCAGAGGTCGAAGACCCGCAGAACCTCGATCTATGGCTTGACGTGAATGGCGACGCGCGCCAGCGCGGGAACACGCGGACGATGGTGTTTTCGGTCGCGCACTGCATTGCGTATGTCAGCCAGTTCATGAGCCTGCAGGCGGGGGATATCCTCTCGACTGGAACACCGCCCGGTGTTGGTCTCGGGATGACCCCGCCGACGTTTCTTGAGGTGGGTGACGAAATCACGCTCGGTGTCGCGGGGCTTGGCACGCAGCATCAGACAGTCGTGGCCGCATCGGCTTAGCTGCAACCGGGCGGCCGCGCGAGGTTAGCCTTGCTGTGGTTTGCGGTCGTGTCGTGTTCAACGTATCTCCTGCATTTGCCGACGCTGTGTTGCTGATGGCGGCGCGCAATCACGGATCGGGGGGCAGGCGATGAGCGAAGAGCAGGGTCACATGGCCGAGGAAAGCACGAAGGACGAACCGTTGCGCGCCGATATCCGGCGGCTTGGTCGGCTTGTCGGGGAGACAGTCGAAGCGCAGGAGGGAAAAGCGCTTCTCGACCTGATCGAGGATATTCGTCTGACCGCGCTGCGCTTTCACCGCGATGGCGATGCGGCGGCGCGCGAAGAACTGCAGACGATAGCCAAAAGTCTTCCGCCGGAGCGCGCGATCGTCGTCATCCGGGCGTTCAGTTATTTCTCCCACCTGGCGAACATCGCAGAAGACCTCCATCACGTGCGTCGGACGCGCAGCCACGAGATCGAGGGATCGAAACCACGACGCGGCACCATCGCCTCTGCGCTCAAGGCGACGGGCGAGACGAGTGTGCGTGATCTCGATCGATTCTTTGAAAGCGCGCATGTCCGCCCTGTCCTGACAGCGCACCCGACCGAGGTTCGCCGCAAGAGCACCATGCGCCGCGAAATGGCGATTGCGGATTTGCTGGATCAGCGCAGCCGTCACACCTGGACGCCCGAGGAGCTGGCTGACATTGACGGCAAGCTGGCGCGGGCCGTGCTTGTCTTGTGGCAGACCAACCTGCTGCGTCAGTCGCGATTAAGCGTTCTCGATGAGGTCGCGAACGGGCTGAGCTATTTCAATTACACGTTCTATCGGCAGCTGCCGAAGCTCTATGCCGATCTTGAAGATCAAGTGTCAGAGGATCGCGGGCAGGATCAGTTCGAGATTCCCTCCTTCATGAAGATCGGCAGCTGGATCGGCGGTGATCGGGATGGAAATCCGAATGTCGATGCGGAGACGCTGCGCGGTGCATTGAAGCGCCAAAGCGTGAGTGCGATCGCCAATTTGCTTGAAGAGCTCGACAAGCTTGGCGATGAGCTGTCGCTCTCGATCCGTCTTGTCGACGTGTCATCCGATCTGCAGGCGTTGGCTGACGCGTCGCCCGATACGTCGCCGCATCGTGAGCTGGAGCCTTATCGCCGGGCTATCGCGGGCATGTATGCGCGGCTTTCTGCGACGCAGCGTGGGCTGAACGGGGTAAAGTCTGTTTTGCGACCGATTGCGCTCGACGTGGCGCCTTATGAGACAATTGACGAATTTCGCGAGCAGCTTCTGGTCATTCATCGTTCGCTCGATGCGCATGGTGCGCGTGTACTCACGCGAGGGCGTTTGCGCCGTCTCATCCGTGCGGTGGACTGCTTCGGGTTCCATGCAGCGACGGTGGACCTGCGACAAAACTCTGATGTCCACGAGGCCACGGTCGCCGAGCTGTTCACCTCGATTGATCCGGACATCGACTATCTCAGCGAGGATGAAGACGCGCGTCTTGCCCGGCTTGGACGAGAGTTGGGCGAGCGCCGGCCATTAAAGCGTCCACACTTTGCGTACTCCGCGTCGACAGCCAAGGAACTGGCGATCCTCGATGCGGCGCGGCGCGGCAAGGAAACCTATGGCCGCGACGCAGTCACAACCGCGATCATTTCGAACACGCGGTGCGCCTCGGATCTGGTTGGTCTTGCGGTCCTGATGAAGGAAGCGGGCCTCGTCACTGCCGAAGGTCAGGCGGAGATGAACATCGTCCCGCTGTTCGAGACTATTGCCGACCTGCGCAATGCGACGGACATCATGCGACGGCTGTTTGGCGTGCCGGAGTATCGGCGCTTGCTCGAAGCACGCAACAACACGCAGGAGGTCATGCTCGGCTATTCAGACAGCAACAAGGATGGCGGGTATGTGACGTCCGGGTGGGAACTCTACAAAGCCGAGCGAGACCTCGTGCAGCTGTTTGCGGAGGAAAATGTGCGGCTGCGGCTCTTCCACGGTCGCGGTGGGTCCGTCGGGCGTGGAGGAGGGCCGAGCTACGATGCCATCCTCGCGCAGCCAGAGGGCGCTGTCGCCGGGCAGTTCCGCATGACGGAGCAGGGCGAGACGATCTCCAGCAAATACACGAATCCGTTCATCGGACGTCGCAACCTCGAGGTTCTGGCCTCTGCCGTAATGGAGGCGTCGCTCGCGCCGCACACTTCGGCAAACGACATGCGGGAAGATTTCATCGCCGCGATGGACCAGATCTCTGCACATGCCTTCGCGGCCTATCGCGCGATGGTCTACGAAACCGAAGACTTCAATGACTATTTTCGCGCGACCACGGTGATTGAAGAGATTGCGACACTGAACATCGGCTCGCGGCCGTCGGCCCGCAAAGGCGGTGGGCGTATCGAGGACCTGCGCGCCATTCCGTGGGTGTTTTCCTGGTCGCAATCGCGCGTCATGCTGCCCGGATGGTTTGCGTTCGGCTCGGCGATTGACCGGTGGCTAGCGGAGGAGAAAAACGGGCTCGCGATCCTGCGGCAGATGTATGCCGAGTGGCCGTTCTTTCAGTCACTGCTTTCGAACATGGACATGGTGCTTGCCAAGAGCAGCATGGCGATTGCGTCTCGGTATGCCGATCTTGCAACGGATACGAAATATGCGGCGGCGATCTTCGAGCGTATTTGTGATGAGCATGAGCGCACGG
>JBCAXC010000301.1:0-3748 GCA_038534255.1 Pseudomonadota bacterium | reverse complement strand
CCGCGACACCGGCTTCCGCGGCGCGCATCCGGCGCTGACCCTCGAAGTGGAAAGGCTTGGTGACGACGCCTACGGTAAGGATGTTCAGTTCGTGCGCGATGCGGGCGATGACGGCAGCGGCGCCTGTGCCTGTACCGCCGCCCATCCCGGCCGCAACGAAGACCATGTGGCAGCCGTCGATGACCTTGCGGATCTGCTCGGCGGCTTCTTCGGCAGCGGCAGCGCCGATCTCGGGCTTCGATCCAGCGCCAAGACCTTCGGTTAGCGTGATACCGAGTTGAATACGGGTTTCGGCTTCGGAAGCTGCGAGCGCCTGTGCGTCAGTGTTGGCAACGATGAAAGACACACCGTCGAGCCCGGCGGCGATCATGTTGTTGACCGCGTTGCCGCCTGCGCCACCGACGCCGATCACGGCGATCCGTGGCTTCATGTCGATCGACGGGGCAGCCGCGCTGGATGCGACGGATTTTTTCTCCGCTGCATCCGTCTTGGCTTTTGCGTCCGCAGCATCACGGTCGCCGATCTGGCTTTCGCGTGCCGGGCTCTTGCTGGCTGGCGTATCGCTCATCGCGGTGTCGTCCCTCAGTTGTCAGTTCCCGTGCGCCGCGTGTCGTCGCGGTCGTCATCCCAAAGGCTCTGACGGAGCCATTGCCCCATCTGGCCGAAAATCGTGCGTTCTGCGGTCGCTGCCGCATCTATCGGCGGGCGATCGCCTTTGGTGCTGCGGCGCTCTGCAACGGCGCGGATCAGTCCGAACGCAACGGCATGGGCCGGTGTCTCGAGTTGTGCCGGGCAGTCCGCGAGCGTGATTGGCGCTGCAATCCGCGTGTGCATGTCGAGATGGTCTTCAGCGTAATCCTGAAGGCCGGTCAGCGCCGCGCCGCCGCCTGTGATCACGAGGCGATCGCTTGTGTATTCGAGCATGCCGCTTGCCTGCAGGCGGTCCCGAACCAGCGACAGAATTTCGTTCATCCGCGGCTCGATGATGTCGCGGAGTTCGCGTCGGCTGACCTCGTAGAGGCCGACCTCTTCAGCATCGACGACCGGATAGGAGATTAATTCATGGACATCGGAGGATGCGACGGCGAGGCTGCCGTGCAGCGTTTTCAGACGCTCGGCTTCGTCTAGCGGTGTGGAGAGCCTGCGCGCGATATCCGTGGTAATCTGGTTGGCGCCGATCGCGAGCGCATCCGCGTGGATGAAGTGACCTTCCGCGAAGACCGCGAGGCTCGTCATTCCGCCGCCAATGTCGAGGCAAAGGCACCCGAAGCGCGCCTCATCGTCCGCAATGCTTGCGAGACTTCCGGCGTACGGCGCCGCAACAAGGCGTGACACGTCGAGGTAGCTTCGATCGATCAGGGCAGTGAGATTTTTCAGCGGGGTCTCGTCGACCGTCACGGCATGGAGATCGGCGGCGAGGCGTTTGCCTGCCATCCGTCGGGGATCGGCGATGCCCGTTTCGCCATCCACGCCGAAACCGAGGCCGTTCATGTGAAGCAAAGTGCGCCCGTCTCGCACCGCGAAGTCTCGGCCGGCCTTGAAGACACGGGCGATGTCCGCGTCCTCGATCCGCTCTTTCAGAATGTCGGTCGTCGCGGTGAAGTTGAGGCTGGCGGCGCGTCCGCAGGATGCTGCGATCACGATCTGCTCGATCTGACGACCGGCCATGGCTTCCGCCTTGGCGATCACGCGGCGCACGACATCCTCGGCTTTTGCAAGATCAACCACGGTGCCCGCGCGGATGCCTGCCGAGCGCAATTCTCCAAAGCCGAGCAGCCGCCCTGCGACGGCGGTACCGGGCGTTGCAGCGTCACTGTTGTCGCCGTCAAGTGCCACGATCAGGCAGCACGTTTTCGAGGTGCCTATATCGAGGACGGAGACAATCCGCTCATCATCATCGAGCAGGGGTGCGCGCGTCATGACGCGCCTCCCGCACGCGCTGCTGTGGCGCGGGCTGCAGTGATCCGACGGTTACGGGCCTTCGCCGCGCCTGGCGTCAGGCGCAGCGTCGGACGTTCGGGGATCCGCAGATCGACCAGTGCAACGCGGTCGGGCGTGAGCGACGAGGTCGCCAGCAGCGCTTCAAGCGTCGCCAGCGCGCTGCGCACACCACGCTCGGGGAGAAGAATTTTTACCCCGCCATCGAGCTGCAGGTTCCAACGCCGGTCAGCGACACGCACGGCTGCCGTGACGGCCTTGGCAATCCGCGGGCTCGTCTCGATTTCACTCAGAAGCGGCTTTGCAGCGATGCCTGCACCGCGCCCGACGACAATCGGTAAGGCGGGGAGTTTTCCGGCCTTGTCCAGCTTCGTGAGGGGGTGGCCGCGCTCATCGATCAGGCGGAGCGCGCCCTGCGACTGCCAGATGGCAAACGGGCGGCGTTCGACAACATCCAGAGTGAGGGTTGTCGGGAGGACATGAACGACACGCACGCTCTCAATCCACGGCAGATGCGCGAGGCGGGCGTGAACCTCCTTGCGGTCCCAAGCGAGTAGCGAACGCGGGCGCGATGGCTCGAGGCTCGCGAGGATGTCTGCCAGCGCCGTCTGTTCGTGACCGATGACCGCGATCTCGCTGACGCCGAAACCGGCGGCGACCGCTGTACGGTCTGCAGCCATTCGCAGTCGATCCTGCAGATGCGACGGGAGATTTAATACAACGATTACGACAACGGCACAGGCCATGACGAGCGACCAGCCAATCATCAGTCCATTGCCGCGCCGCGGTCGCGGCCGTCTTGCGGCGGCGTGCGACGTCTGCGCGACGGGTGATGGCGCACTGCGTGTGTCGCCTACGAAGGGCGGCTCCGTGAGTGGAGAAAAATCATTGATGCCATGCCGGGCCTGAGGCGTTGCGGCGGCCGAGGCAAGGTCACGCCCGGGACGCATATCGCCAAGGTCAGGATGCGATCCGCTACTGCCCGTCGGCTTGGCCGGGGCGCCATGGCGTGCAGCCATACCGCTTGCGCGTGCAAGCAGACGTGGCATCCGCATTGTCGGCCCTAGCGCTTGCACCCGGCATCCTCCACGATCCAGCGCATCAGTTCGGCGAACGTCCAGCCTGCGTGTTCCGCGAGCTCCGGCACCAGCGACGTCTCCGTCATGCCGGGCTGGGTGTTTGTCTCGAGATAGATCAACTCGCCATCGGCACCGGCTTCGGGATCAAAACGGAAGTCGGACCGCGAGACGCCGCGGCACCCGAGCGCGCGGTGCGCCTGTAGGGTTAATTTCCGGACATTTTCGTAAAGATTCGGTGAAATTTCTGCGGGCAGGACGTGCCGAGACCCGCCAACGGCATACTTGGCTTCGTAGTCATAGAAGGCGGACCCACCGACGGGGAAAATCTCGGTGACGGCCAGCGACGTGTCATCCAGCACGCAGCAGGTCAGTTCGCGGCCAGGCACGTAGCGCTCGGCCATCAGGATCTCATGTGGATCGCCATCCTGAGCGGCCTGCGTCGCGACGAAGTTCGATTGCTCGAGCACGATCTGGACGCCGACGCTGGAACCTTCGAGCGGCGGCTTGAGTACGAACGGGCGGGCCATGGGCTCACCGTCAGCGAGCTGCGCGCGGGTCAGGACGATGTCTTCGGCGACCGGCATGCCGTCGGCGGCGAGAACGGACTTCGCGCGGGCTTTGTCCATCGCGAGCGCGGATGAGAGCACGCCGGAATGCGTGTAGGGCAGCCCCATCGTCTCGAGCAGGCCCTGGATGCATCCGTCCTCGCCGTAGCGGCCATGCAATGCATT
>JBCAXC010000300.1:0-3759 GCA_038534255.1 Pseudomonadota bacterium | reverse complement strand
CTTGGTGCGCTCGCCGAGCACGGTGTCTCCGAACGCGCCGCGATCGATACAGGTGCTGGCGCCGATATCTACGTCATCCTGGATGATGACGCGCCCGATCTGCGGCACGCGGAGATGTCCCTGCGGGCCCATAGCAAAGCCGAAACCATCCTGACCGATCTGCGCGCCCTGATGGATGACGACCCGATCGCCGACGATGGTGTGGGTCACGGTGGCATTGGCGCCGACGTAGCCGTCGCGACCAATCGTGCAACGGTAGCCGATGAAGGCGCCGCTGCAGATCCGTGTACCCGTGCCGATGCGGGCTTCGGCGGCGATGACAGCGCCGGGCTCGACGATGGCCCCTGTCTCAATGATGGCGTCCGGGTTTACCATCGGTGCATCGGCAGGCCGATCACCGGGTCCGTGCGTCAGCGTACGCGCGGCCTCCGGATAGAACAGTCCGAGGGCTCGGGCATAGCAGTGATAGGGGGTGGTGCTGACGAGTGGCACGCAGCCTTTTGGGAGATGCTCGCAGTCGGCTTCGCGTACGAAACAGGCGGCCGCCGCGGTTGACTTGATCTGGTCCAAGTACTTGCGATTGTCGAAGAAGGAGAGGTCTGCCGCGCCTGCCAGATCGAGTGAGCGCACATCGGTGATCTGCGCGTTGGCGGATTTCTCATCCGCCAGCGTCGTGGTCGTAGCCTGCGCGATGTCTGCGAGCGTGTGCGGCCCGGTGCGTGTGAAGAAACCCGGATGGTCCATGAGAGGTCAGGCGGCTCAAGCAATAGTGTGGGGAACGCGGATCATCCCCTCAAAGATACAGAGCGCATGGCCTATTCAACCGCGGCTTGTCCAGTGCGACGTGCTGCCTCGCGAATATCGAACGCGAGAGCTACTCGCGGCCAACCGCGAACGGGCGACGACGATCAGAAGCTCGTTGATGCACCGAAGCGGATGGCCTGTTCCTTGTCGAACTCTTCGGATGACAAGACATAGGCGTAGTCAGCCCGCAGTGGGCCCAGCGGCGAGTTCCACAGCAGGCTGGCGCCGACGGATGAACGGATCGAGTTTGAATCGTCGACCGAGAGGCCGGCGATGTTGGAGCCGAAGTCATAAAGTGACCCTGCATCGGCAAACACAGCGCCGCTCAGTCCCAGCTCTTCCGGGATGACCGGGAAGGGGAAGCGGAGTTCTGCTGTCGCGCCATAGAAGAGCGTGCCGCCTACCGAGTCACCCGTCGCCGCATCCCGTGGGCCAAAGCCTGAGGACTCAAAACCGCGAACGGTCTCGCCGCCTTTGTAGAAGCTGTCGAGCAAGCGCACGTCTTCTCCAAGCCCGACGATGTGTCCACCGATCACGCGACCAACAAGCGTCACGCCCTTGGCCACCCGATAGTAACCACGTGCCTCGGCAGCGGTGCGGACGTAGGACACGTCGCCACCGACGCCTGCGACGTCCTGCGACAGCGTCGCGTAAATGCCGGATGTCGGGTCACGGCGACTGTTTCGCGTGTCGTAGGTGATTGTGTAGCCGACTGTCGACGTGAACGTCACAGCGTCCGTGTTACAGACCGGCTGGGCCGCCTGCGTGTCACAGCCGACTGCGTTGCGCACGGCAAGGCTGGCGTCGTTTTGCACGTCGTAGATCTGGTCACGGACGAGGTTGTAGCGAATACGACCCGTCAGGTTTTGCTGGATCGGGAAGCCCAGGCGGATACCACCGCCGGTCTTGCGGCTCTTGAAAGATGACGAGTCGCTCTGGTCGACTTCCTTGTGGAAGATATCGAAGCCTGCCGCGAGGTTACGATCGAGGAACCGGGGCTCCGTGAAGCCGAGGTCAAATTGCAGCCGTTCGACACTGCCCGCAATTTTTGCGCGCAGGAATTGCCCTTTACCCAGCAGGTTGCGCTCGGTGATGCTGACGTCAGCGATCAGGCCCTCGCTCGTTGAGAAACCGCCGCCGAATGACAGCTCGCCGGTCGATTCCTCGACAACTGAAACCTGCAGGATCACGCGGTCCGGAGAACTGCCGGGTAGCCGGCGGACGCCGACGTTCTTGAAAAAGCCCAATGCCTTGAGGCGTTTCTCGGCACGGTTGACCAGTAGCTGGTTGTAGGCGTCACCTTCGACGAGGCGGAACTCGCGGCGGATGACCTTGTCTTCGGTGCGGGTGTTCCCAAAAATCTCGATGCGCTCGATGTAGACGCGCGGACCCTGCTCTACGGCGTAGACAACGCCAATGGTCCGGCCGATCGGGTCACGCACCGCGCGCGGGCGGACGCGAGCGAACGCATACCCGTCACCGGCCACAGCCAGCGTGATGCGCTCGATATCTTTTTCAACGAGTGCCGCATTGTATGTGTCACCGGCCTGAGCCTGCAGCGGGATGTCGATCGCCGAGACGTCGACTTCTTGCAGACCGTTCTCGATGACGACGTCGCCAAAGGTGTACTTCTCGCCTTCGTCAATCGTGAAGGTGATGAAGAAACCGGTACCGCTCTGATCGATGTCTGCGGTCGCGGCAAGAACCTGAGCGTCGGCATAGCCGTTTTTCAGATAGAACTGGCGCAGCAGTTCGCGGTCGAGGTTGAGACGATCGGGATCGTAAACATTGGCGGACCCGAGGAAGCTCAGCCAACCGGTTTGTTCGGTCGTGATCGCGTCACGCAATTCGCTGTCGGTGAACGAGCGGTTGCCGACGAAGTTGATCGACTTGACTTCCGTGTCGCCGCCCTCAGCGATCTCGAAGACAAGGTTCACGCGGTTCTGCGGGAGCGCGATGATCTTCGGCTCGACCGATGCGGTGAACATGCCCTGCCGCGTGTAAACGTCAAGGATACGCTGCACGTCAGCCTGGACGCGTGCACGGGTAAATATGGAGCGTGGCTTGAGCTGGACTTCGGCGGCGAGCGTGGCGTCATCGACCGCGGAGTTACCCTCGAACGCGACCTTGTTGACGACAGGGCTCTCCGTCACGCTCACGACCACGGTGCCGCCGCTACGATTGATCTGCACGTCGGAAAACAGGCCGGTCGCAAAGAGTGCCTTCAACGACTCGTCGACCTCAAACTCGTCGTACTGATCGCCTTCGGAAAATGTCAGATATGTGCGAACCGTCTCCGGCTCGACCCGCCGGTTGCCCTCGACCCGGATCTGCCGGATCGACTGCGCATGCGCGGAGCCCACGAACAGACGCGCTGCGTCAGCTGCGACGCCACGTGTGCCATGTGCTGCGGCACTGACAAACGTCAGCGCACCGAAAGTCCAGGCGGCGCAAAGCGCAACCCGGAACACGGTTCCCGTATGTGACCACATCAGCGGCTGTGCCCCATTCTCACGCCCAGTCCCCCAGGCGCCTCGGCAGTGCGGCCCGTACCAGACCGTCAATACGCAAGACACCCAATCATGGCAGATTCGCGTTCTTTTCGTGACGCTTGCTCTACCATTGCGGCACCAGCCTCGTGCCGCGACGTCAACCTAAGAAATCAGCCACGTGGCATCGTTCCAAGTTGTAAAGATCATTAACATGATGACGAGCGTCAGGCCAATCCGGAATCCGAACTCCTGAGCCCTTTCGCTGAGCGGCTGTCCCCGAATTGCCTCTATGGCGTAGAAGAGCAAATGCCCGCCGTCGAGCATGGGTACGGGGAACAGGTTGAGCAGGCCGATGCTGATCGACAGCACCGCCACAATCTGGATCAGCGCCTGGGGCCCGAGCGTTGCGAAATCGCTCGAAACCTTGGCGATGCGGATGGGGCCGCCAAGCTGTTTGACCTCT
>JBCAXC010000299.1:0-3760 GCA_038534255.1 Pseudomonadota bacterium | reverse complement strand
GTATCGGCGCTCTCAAGTATGGCGCGCGTGTAACCGCCCGCGCCGAACGTTCCATCGATGATGACGTCGCCTGATTGCGGGGCGAGCAGGTCAACAACCTGGCGGAGCAGGACAGGAACGTGGCGCATGGCAGCATTCATGGAGGCGGAGGAAAACTCACTCATCGCGCATGCTTGATCCGAGCCGACTGAGTGACACCGCATTGAAGAGCAAAGCTCAATGTCTCTGCGAGCACGCCGATCGTTTTCAATCCGCAGTGTTTCGATCGAATTCGCATTGCATCTGCATCAACAAAAAGGCGCCATGTTTACGAAGAATTAACCATGTCAGGCGGGCTGGTGTGTAAGTATTGTGGAGCGTTTTGATGCCCCTGAAGTCAAACTTCAATGTCGTTGTCGGATGCGCAACGATTGTAAGCGCGGTGTTTGCAGGTGTCGCGATCAAGAGTGATCTGATCTTTGCGTACAAGACTGCGAGCGAGCATGCGCAGACCGTGTTGCGCGGACCGCTTTTCGATGACGATACCGTCGCTGTCCCCCCAGCAAAACCGGATGCGCCGACGATTGCCACGACGCCGGCCAAGCCGACCGCCAAGCGCAAAGCGTATCGCTCGCGCAGTGCCCCAACATCTCGCGCGAGCTCAAAGATCCGTCGGACTCCGCGCCGGGCGAAACGCACGGTCAATATCTTTGCCGCGGCAAAGGATATTCCGCATCCCAACACTCAGCGCTGATCAGCTCGCCCTGATGTGAAGCTTTTGGGCTGAGCGCTGACACGCCGGTCGTTTACCTGTTGGCGAAGCTCTCCTCCCCTCGGCACCCGGCGCGCGGTTATATGGTCGCTGGCAGTCAGGCGTGGCGTGGGAGGCGGCGCGGCGGTGAAAAATCTTCTCGGCAATCTGGCGCTCGCCGCAGGTTCGCTTGTCCTCACGCTGGGCCTGCTGGAGATCATGCTCGCCTTCATGCCCGTGACGGGCGTGGCGCGCACGCAAGTCCTGTCGAGCACGGGACGACCTTTCGATGTGGCGTCAACGCCGAACGCGAGTGTGACCTACTCGGACACGTGGCGGATGCGGAATCCGCTCGTCAAGGCGACGAACAATTTCGGTTTTTTCTCCGACTTCGACTACACACCACGCGCGAGGATCGTCGTTGCGATCGGCGACAGCTACACCGAGGCGGCGCAAGTCGAATTCGAGAACACGTTTCATCAACGTGCCGCGCGGTTGACCGGGCACGAGATCTACAATTTCGGTCTCTCCGGTGCTCCGCTCTCGCAATACGAAGCCTATCTCGATCAGGCGTGCGCGACCTTCCAGCCGCAGGCGGCGGTGTTTGCGGTCATCCATAATGACTTTGACGAGAGTTTTCGCGCGCACCGCTCCCGCGCCGGATTTTTTCATTACGCGGACAACGCCCCGCATGCGCTTGCCCCGACGCCTTACGAAATCTCAACCCTGCGCCGCCTCGTGACGAAATCGAACCTCGTCCGCTATCTGTTCTTCAACATGCATCTGCGTCACTACGTACGCACCTACACCTCCGGAAGCTCGAGCAACCACAACGTCGAAATCTCGTTCTCGGGCTCATCGAATGTGGACATCCGCATCAAGAGGGCGGCGATCGACCGGTTCCTCGCGCAAGTTGGAGAAAAATGCCTCGATCCGTCGCAGATTATATTCCTTGCGGATAGTGATCGGGAGTCGCTCTACACCGGCATCACTCGACGGGACGCCGCGATGCTGTACTTCCTCGAGACGGCGCGCGCCGGTGGGTTTCAGGTCGTCGATCTTCACACGCACTTCGCGGCTGCATGGCGCAAGCATGGCAAAGCGTTCGAGACATCCTCGGACGCGCACTGGGACAGGTCTGGCCATCGCGTCGTTGGCGAAGCGCTTGCCGAGGTGCTGTCGTTGCAGCGCTTCAAGCCGGATCCCGCGCGGCGCACGACAGCGCGGGCAGCGCAGCAATAGGCACACAAGGCCCGCCTTGTATGCGCGCCGGAGTGCAAAAGCGCGATGCCAGTCGGCCTGTAAGCCGGGTTCTGTCCGCCTTGCGGCGGGATGACCATTCATCTGGGGTGGGCGTTGCCGCACACCTCCTGCAACCAACCCGGACCGTAGCGTAAGAACGCGCTTCGACACAGCGCCCGAGAGCGCCTGCCGCGACGGCCCCTATTCGGTTTTGCTCCCGGTGGGGTTTGCCCTGCCGCTTCTGTTGCCAGACGCGCGGTGCGCTCTTACCGCACCCTTTCACCCTTACCCGGACGTGCGCGCACGTCGTCAGGCGGTTTGCTTTCTGTGGCACTTTCCCTGGGGTCGCCCCCGCCGGGCGTTACCCGGCACCGTGTTCCCATGGAGCCCGGACTTTCCTCTCCTGCCTCTTGGGCGGGAGCGGCCATCCGGCCGACTGGCAGCGCAGAGCCAAAGCGCGCGGAGCCCCTCGCGTCAAGCCTGATGCGGGCGCATTGCGTCGAAATCGCCGCCATGAGGGAATCTCCACAGCGTTGAATCCATTAATGATTGTAAGGATTTGAGGTCAATTATTGGCCATAGTTTATCGTATTCGGTAACCTTAGGATGGTAATTGTCTCCGCGCGGCGCCGACAATCCGGCGCGCGTGTTGATTTGATGGCGGGTGCGAGACCTGCCGAGGAGTGTTGTCGTGAACAAGACACTGCGTCGCCTGAGTGTTGTCGGCGGCCTGGCCATGCTGGTGATTGCCGCATTCGTTTTTCTTCCCTTCGGCGATACAAACGCGTTGCGGACACCCTTCTCACCGGCATCCGGCACGCAGACATCCGGGCTGGATGACCGTTCGGACCGGCGCGTGTCGACGCGCGATGAACGACGCAGCGACACACCACAGCGCGGCTATCGCCCAGGGCGTGTGGCGCGCGAATTGGCCGGTGCCGGCTGGAGCAATCTGGAGTTCATTGACCGAGAGCTGCCGACGTACGTCATCCGCGGCTGCCTTGATGGTCGGCGTTTTGAAGCGCGCGTTGATCGCTATGCGAGCGTGCTCGGCCGCCGGTCGCTCGGTCGTTGTCGGCAAGTTGCGGACGCACGAGAAACGACCGATCGCAGACGCGCCGACGTGACCCGCCCGCGCCGCACGGAGCGTAACGATCGTGCTGAAGACGAGCGCTGGGTACGACGTGATGAGCGCAGGGTCCGCCGCGATGATGCGCGTCGCCGTCAGCCAGAGCCGCCGCGTATGCCACGCTCCCGCGTCGCAGTTGCCGAGCCGGATGGCAATGACGACCTGTTTCGCGAGGACAGCGGTTTCACGCCACGCGAAGACCGTGCCGAGGTTCGTGGAAACAGCGGCCTGCGTCATGACGAGCCGGGCTATCGCATGAATGTGCGTGATGCCGGGCTGGTACTCGCCGGTCTTGGCTATCAGCAAGTCTCGTTCAGCGATCAGGAGTTGCCGGTCTACGTCGCGGACGGGTGCCTTGCACGCAATCACTTCCGTCTGCGGATGAACCGCCGTGGCGACATCACGCTGCGGGAGCGGATCGGGCGTTGCTATCGCCGTGGCGAACGTCGTCGCGAGGAAAGCGGCTTGTCGCGTACCCAGCTTCGTGAACTCGTCGAGGGGCAGGGATTCAACCGCGTGCGTGTCACTGACGCGACCGGCCCGCGCTATCTGGCGCAGGCCTGTAAGGGGAGCCGTCGTCTTGAGCTGACGCTCAATACCTATGGCGCGGTGACCGACCGTCGTCAGGTTGGCGCCTGCCGCGAAGTTGACGGAGAAAA
>JBCAXC010000298.1:0-3764 GCA_038534255.1 Pseudomonadota bacterium | reverse complement strand
GACGCGGCGGAGGTACAGGTCGCAAAATCAGCCGTCGATGCCGCAGAGCTGAACCTCTCGTTTACACGCGTCACGGCACCCATCGATGGCCGCGTGTCCGATACAGACATTGATGTCGGCAATCTGATTACCGGTGGCCCGACAGGCGCGACGATGCTGACCAACATCGTGTCGATCAATCCGATCTACTTCGTCTTCGATGTCTCCGAGCGCGCCTATCTCAAATATACGCGGCTCGACCAGCAAGGCGTGCGCCCCGGATCACGCACAACGCCCAACCCGGTTTACATTCAGCTGGCCGATGAAGACGACTGGCCACATCGCGGCGCCATGAACTTCGTCGAGAACGAGGTCGGGCAGGAGACGGGCACAGTACGCGGTCGCGCAATTGTCACGAATGCTTCCACCGTGCTGACGCCGGGGTTGTTCGGCACAGTGAGGCTACTGGGCTCAGGCGCCTATGAAGCGCTGCTGATCCCGGATGCCTCCATCCTCGCAGATCAGGCCAACAAAGTCGTCGTCGTGATCGATGATGAGGACACGGCCCGCTATCGGCGGATCGAGACAGGCCCGCAGATCGATGGTCTGCGCGTTGTGAAAGACGGCCTTAAGGCGGGGGATCGGATCGTGGTGGCCGGCATCACAAAAGTGCGCGACGGCGGCAAGACAAAGCCGACGCTGGTGACAATCGAGGCAAAGCCAGACGGTTTCAATCCCGAGCTGCCGGGCGCCTCAACCGCATCCACCGCACCGGCTGCGAACGAAACCGCTGCCGATCAGAAAGACGCCTCCGGAAGTAGCACAAACTGATGAGACGCACGCGCACGCCGTGGCGACCATGACGTAGCCGCCGCTCTGTGAGGGAAAGAAAGAACCGCAATGGGCTTCACGCATACCTTCGTAGACCGGCCGATCCTCGCAGGCGTGGTCTCGATCATCGCGGTCATCATCGGCGCAATCTCCTACTTCGCCCTTCCCGTTTCGCAATATCCTCCCATCGCGCCACCGACGATCCAGGTGACCGCCGTTTATCCGGGCGCCAACGCCCAGACCGTCGCCTCTACCGTCGCCACCCCCATTGAGCAGCAAATCAATGGCGTACGCGACATGCTCTACATGAAGTCCGAGAACACCGGCGATGGTCGGCTCTCGCTCGCGATCACCTTCAAGCTTGGCACCGATCTGGATGAGGCGCAGGTGCTGGTGCAGAACCGCGTCTCGATCGCCGAAGCGCGACTGCCGGAGGCGGTCCGACGACTTGGCGTGACCGTGCAAAAATCATCGCCGGATCTGATGATGGTCGTGCACGTGGTCTCACCCGATGGATCGCGCGAGAACCTCTACATATCGAACTACGCGCGCTCGGCGATCGTCGACGAACTCTCCCGCATTGACGGCGTCGGTCAGGCCACGATCTTTGGCGAGCAAGCCTATTCGATGCGGATCTGGCTCGATCCCGATCGCATCGCCGCGTTCAACCTGACGGCCGGGGAAGTCGTGGCCGCGCTGCGAACCAACAACGTGCAGGTCGCAGCCGGCACGCTGAACCGACTGCCGATTCCCGAACCCGGTGCATTTGAACTGAATGTCGAGACGCAGGGTCGCCTGTTGGAGCCGGACGAGTTCGCCAACATCGTCGTCAAACGGGGGGAGAACGGACGGACTGTGCGCGTGCGCGATATCGCCCGCGTGGAACTCGCCGCGCAGGACACGCTCAACATCGCGTATCTGAACGAGAACAACGCCCTGCCCATCGGCATCTTTCAGCGTCCCGGATCAAACGCGCTCGAAACCGCGGCAGAAGTGCTCGCGAAGATGGACGAACTGTCGAAGGGGTTTCCCTCCGGCATCGAGCACAGGGTCGTCTATAACCCAACGCAGTTTATCTCCCAGTCGATCGACGCAGTATACGTCACCATCCTCGAGGCGATCCTGCTCGTCGTTCTCGTTATCGTTGTCTTCCTCCAGAATTTCCGCGCGGCCATCATCCCCATTGCCGCCATCCCGGTCTCGCTGATCGGCACCTTCGCCGTGCTTGCGGGCCTTGGGTATTCGCTGAACACGCTCTCACTCTTCGGCCTCGTGCTCGCGATCGGCATCGTCGTCGATGACGCGATCATTGTGGTCGAGAACGTCGAACGCTATCTGGCCGAAGGCATGGCGCCGGCCGAGGCCGCGCACAAGACGATGGACGAGGTCAGCGGCGCCCTCATCGCAACCAGTCTCGTGCTCTTCGCTGTCTTTATCCCGGCGGCTTTCGTGCCAGGAGTCAGTGGCCAGTTCTATGTGCAGTTTTCGGTGACGATCGCGACCGCGACCGCAATTTCCCTCCTCGTCTCCCTGACGCTTTCCCCGGCACTCTGCGCTGTCCTGCTCAAGGCCCACACCACGGATCAAGACGAGCCTGGTGAAACCAGCGCATGGTCTCGATTGAAGCGCGCCATCCTCTGGCCCGGTTCGATCTTCGCGCGCGGCTTCAACAAGTTTTTCTCCTGGTTCTCGAACGGCTATGCCGGGCTGACTCGCCGCGCGATTCGGATCTCCGTTCTTATGCTGGCGGTCTACGGCGGCCTCGTGGTCCTCGCCGGAGAGCGCTTCGCCAATACGCCTCAAGGATTCATCCCGCAGCAGGATCAAGGCTACCTCATCGCGGTGGCGCAACTGCCGCCAGGCGCATCGCTTGCCCGCACCGACGCAGTGATCCGCAAGGCCTCGAAAATCCTGCTGGATATCCCAGGTGTGCAGAACACGGTTGGATTTGCCGGGCTCGACGGCGCCACCTTCACCAACGCGCCGAACGCCGGCGCGATCTTTTTCACGATGAAGCAGTTCGAGGATCGCACCTCTCCGCAGGACAACGCCTTCAATATCCTCGGGCGGGCATTCGGTCAGTTGCAGCAGATCAAGGAAGCCAACATCTTCGTCATCGCGCCACCGTCTGTCCGCGGGATCGGAACGGGAGGGGGATGGAAACTTTATGTCCAGGACAGGCGCGGCCGTGGCGTACGCGCACTGGAGGATGCAACCGGCGCACTCGTCGCCGCTGCCAATCAGGATCCGCGCCTGCTACGCGTCTTCACATTCTACAACACGAAAACACCGCGGATTTTCGCCGAGATCGACCGCACCAAGTCGCAGATGCTCAACATCTCGACAGCCCGCGTTCTGGAAACGCTCGAAGTCTACCTCGGCTCGGCCTATGTGAACGATTTCAACTTCCTCGGCCGGACCTATCGCGTGACCGCACAGGCGGATGCGCCGTTCCGCGATGATCCGGAGGACATTCTCGACCTGCGCACCCGCTCGGACAGCGGCGCGATGATCCCCCTGGGTTCGGTCGCCTCGCTTCAGGAGACGACAGGCCCCTATCGTTTGCCGCGGTACAATCTGTACGAGGCCGCAGAGGTGCAGGGTGCGGCAGCGCCCGGAACATCGAGCGGGGACGCCTTGCTGGCCGTGGAGGAGGTCGTCCGTCGCGCACTCCCCGACGGATTCTCCTTTGCGTGGACGGAACTGGCCTTGCAGCAACGGCTCACCGGCGACACAGGCATCTATGTATTCATCCTCGCCGTGGTGTTCGTCTTTCTGGTCCTCGCCGGGCTTTATGAAAGCTGGCTGCTTCCACTGGCCGTCATCCTGATTGTCCCGATGTGTCTGCTCGCTGCCGTGCTCGGTGTGAACCTGCGGGGGCTCGACAACAACATCCTTGTCCAGGTTGGGCTCATTGTGCTCGTCGGGCTCGCGGCCAAGAACGCGATCCTCAT
>JBCAXC010000297.1:0-3777 GCA_038534255.1 Pseudomonadota bacterium | reverse complement strand
GTGAAGTCCTGCATGAGGACCCTTGCCGGGCGATACGCGATCTCGCGCTTCGACGATCTGTCCTTCAACCATTCGGCCATGGCGCGGATGTCATCCGCTGTGACCGTCTTGCCATCTTCGTTGCGGAGCAGGTTTTCGAGCAAGACCTTGAGAGAGTACGGCAGACGGGAAATGCCATTTAGACCGTTTTTCTCCGCCTCTGGCAGGCTGAAGTACTCGTAGGACTTGCCGTCAACATCGAGCGTGCGGCGACAGTTGAAGCTGTCGATTGGCAGGCTACTCTCGGATGCGTCTGCGGTGCCGGACATGATTTCTGCTCCTGGAAAAGTGGCTCAAGCGTCGTGGCGCGGAGCGATCCGGTGCGATGTCATGACCGGATGACGGGGTGTGCCCCGTGAATTGCGCGGACCTCGTGATCGTGGCATCCGTATAGTACGCGGTCCGCGGCGGCGCTATCCGCCGAAGTGGGCATGCGGCGTTTTTTGCAGTTGGGAATGCGGGATGGCAGACGAAGGTGCGCCGATCGTGAGCGCTCTCGCGGTCTCCGGGCTCAGCTGTCATCGCGGCGGTCACGCTGTTCTTGAGAATGTGACGTTCCGTGTTGCCGCGGGCGACGTCGTGCTGTTGATCGGGCCAAACGGGGTCGGCAAGACGACGTTGCTGCGGGCAATCGCCGGGCTGCTGCGGCTGAGCGGCGGAGAGATCACGCTCGAATGGCGTGATGCGGTGTCTGATCCGCCGCCCACGCGCGCCTTCATGCATGTCTTCGGGCCGCAAAATGCGCTCAAGCCGACGCTGACAGTGCGCGAGAACCTGCAGTTTTGGCAGCGCTTTCTTGGTGAAGAGGCCGATGCTGAGGCGATCGCTGCCGCGCTCGACGCGTTCCGTCTTGATGATCTTGCTGATTTGCCGGTGAGCGTGCTGTCGACGGGGCAGCGGCGCCGGGCAGGGCTCGCGCGGCTGATTGCGGTCGCGCGACCGCTCTGGCTGCTGGATGAGCCGAACCACGGTCTAGACGCGGCGTCGCGCCGATCGCTCGGAGATGCAGTGCGCGCGCATGCGAATGCGGGGGGCATGGCGTTGATCGCGACCCACAGTGAGATCGACGCGGGGCCGGTGCGCCGTTTGCAGCTCGGTGTCGAGGCCACGGATAACGCTCTGGGCGACGGTGTCGACGCGCGCGCGGGCATGCTCGCGTGACTGCGTTTCTTGCGGTGCTGCGGCGGGACATTGCGCTCGGGCTGCGTGAGGGTGGGGCGCTTGGCACGGCGCTCGGGTTCTATCTCGTGGTCATCGCGATCCTGCCGCTGGGTCTCGGGCCTGATCTCGATCTGTTGCAGCGGATCTCCGGTGGCGTGCTTTGGATCGGCTTGTTGCTGTCGTCACTCCTCTCGATTGACCGTCTGTTCGCTCACGACCTGGAAGACGGCAGCCTTGATGTGCTGATGAGTGGGGCGCTGCCGCTCGAACTCATTGTGGCAGCCAAGGCGATTGCGCACTTCCTGGTGTTCGGTTTGCCGCTCGTGCTGTTCGCGCCGTTGCTCGGGCTGATGCTGAATTTTCCATTGCCTGCAGCCGGTGTGCTCGTCGGGACGATGGCGATCGGTGCACCTGCGGTCAGTTTCATCGGCGCCATCGGTGCGGCATTGACGCTGCCGGTCGGGCGCGGGGGTCTGCTGCTGGCGCTGTTGATGCTGCCATTTTTCATACCCATACTCATATTCGGTGTGGCGACGCTGAACGCGAGCCTGGGTGGGCCGGGGTCAGCGGCGACGCCCGCGCTGATCCTTACGGCGTTGATGCTTGGTGCGCTCGTGCTTGCGCCGTTCGCCGCGGCATTTGCGCTGCGTGTCCAATTTCGCGGATGAATGCGGGCGGCGTGGTGCGATGATGGTGTGAGGCAACCAGGAACCCGGTGAGTGGACATGAGCGACGTCCCAATGAATGAGCGTACGGCGGGCCAAACGCTCGTGCAGCGGTTTTCGAATCCGACGCGGTTCATGGCGTGGTCGGGCAGGTTGCTGCCTTTTCTCTCCCTGCTCACCGTTGGCGTGATCGGGTTCGGGCTTTATGTTGGCTTGGTCGTCGCACCGCCGGACTACCAGCAGGGTGAGACCGTGCGGATCATGTTTGTGCATGTGCCCGCGGCGTGGCTCGCCATGTTCACCTACCTTACGGTCGTTATCTCCAGCATCGGGTTCCTTGTCTGGCGCCATCCGCTTGCTGATGTCTCGGCGAAGGCGGCGGTGCCGCTTGGCGCGGCATTCACGTTTCTCGCCCTCGTGACGGGATCGCTCTGGGGGCGCCCGATGTGGGGCACCTATTGGGTGTGGGATGCGCGGCTTACGTCGGTGCTTGTGTTGTTTTTTCTCTATCTTGGTTTGATGGCGCTGCGGAACGCGCTCGAGGATGAACTGCTCGCGGGAAAGCTCACCGCTGTGCTCGCTATCGTTGGGAGTGTCATCTTGCCGGTGATCAAGTTTTCGGTCGACTGGTGGTCAACGCTGCATCAACCGGCGAGCGTTATCCGTATGGATGGGCCGACGCTGCATGCGTCGATGCTTTGGCCGCTGCTGGTGATGGCGGTTGGATTTTCGCTCTTCTTTTTCACGCTTCATCTGGTGGCGATGCGCAACGAAGTGATGCGTCGGCGCCTGCTGACGCTGCAACGCGGTCGTGCGCGGGTCGGCCGGTCGGACACCGCGGCGACGATTGTGGAAGGCTGAGCCGCCAAGTCTGCATAGTCAGGGCTTGTCAGTGAGGCGGAGCAGGAGAAACCGATGTCACACGAGATGTTTGTCGGCCTGTCCTATGGCGTGACCGGTGTCGTGTTTGCCGGTCTCATTGCGTGGGTGGTGGTGACGGGGCGGCGGAGGCGGGCGGAGATCGCCCGTTTGGAGGCCGAGGGTCGCAGCCGCAATGGATAGTCCCGTCAAGGCGCGGCGTCCGGGTTGGATCGCATTGGCGCCGATTGGCGTCTTTGGCGCTATTGCCGCGTTGTTCTTTTATTCTCTCCAGGCGGGTGATCCGGCGCGGTTGCCATCTGCGTTGCTTGGCAAGCCTGTGCCGAATATTTCTCTCCCTGCTCTTGAAGGGCTGCGTGAGGCGGACGGGACGCCAGTGCCAGGGTTTGCAGCGGAGGATTTTTCAGCGTCTCCGGTCACGGTTGTCAATGTCTGGGCGTCGTGGTGCGTGCCGTGCGTGCGGGAACATCCGTTTCTCGTCGCGCTGGCGCAGGTGCCGGACGTGCAGCTCTTCGGCGTCAACTACAAGGACAAGACGGTGGCCGCCCGGCGCTTTCTCGGACGCTTCGGGAATCCGTTCCGCCGTGTCGGGTTTGACGAGGATGGGCGCGGCTCTGTTGAGTGGGGTCTGACCGGCGTGCCTGAGACGTTTGTCGTCAATCAGGAGGGGCGGATTGCGTTCAAGTACGTCGGCGAGATCACGCAGGTGACGATGGACAAAATTCTGTTACCCGAGATTGCCAAGGCGCGTGCGACGGATTGAGTGGTCCGATGATGGTCAACCGTCGGCCGGGTCCACATTCGTGATCATGGCGAGATACTTGAGCAAACGTGCACGCTCCTGATCGGACAACGGGGCAAGCAATTGCTCGTCGGCGCGCTTGGCTGCGGGCGCGGCGCGCGTGAGAATCTTTTTGCTCTTCTCGGTCAATGAGACGGCATAGACGCGGGCGTCCGTCTTGAGCCGTTTGCGTTTTACAAGTCCCTTGGCCTGCATGCGCCGCACGATGTCCGCAATGGTCGAGCGGTCAAC
>JBCAXC010000296.1:0-3787 GCA_038534255.1 Pseudomonadota bacterium | reverse complement strand
CGATGTGAACCGCCTCCCGTCCGGCGAGTGGCAGGTTGTCACCGAGAAAGGGACAATCACCTGCGAGCACGTCGTGAACGCCTGCGGTTCTTACGCCGACACAGTTGGATCATGGACAGGGCACAATGTGCCGATCGCCAACATGCTGCACCACTACATCATCACCGAGCCGGTGCAGGAGCTGATCGACCTCAAGGATGAACTGCCGGTCGTCCGCGATCCATACTCGCACTGCTATCTCCGTGAGGAGACAAATGGCATCCTGATCGGACCTTACGAAACCGAAGGTGCCGACGTCTGCTTCAAGGATGGCCTGCCCTGGGATTTCGAGAACGAGCTCGTACCCGATGAGCTTGAGCGCCTGACGCCCTGGCTCGAGAAGGCAACGGAGCGTATGCCGCTGTTCGAGAAGGCGGGTCTAAAGTCGATCATTGCCGGCGCCATCACCCACACGCCGGATGCCAATTTCCTCCTCGGCCCCGCACCCGGCGCGCCGAACTACTGGATGGCGACCGGCGCTTCGATCGGGATCTGCCAGGGCGCAGGTGCCGGCAAATACATGGCGCAATGGATGGTCCACGGCGCGGCGGACATCAACATGGTCGAATTCGATCCACGTCGCTTCGGCAACTGGGCCGACCTAGAATACGCGAAGGTCACGTCGATCAACGACTATCAGAACATGTACACCTGCCTGCCGCCCGGCGATCAGCACGAAGAGGCCCGTCCGGTCCGCACCTCCACGCTCTATGACAAACTGAAAGCCGAAGGCGGCCTGTTCCAGCAGGTCATGGGCTGGGAGCGCGTGCGCTGGTTTGACAAGTCCGGCGAGGGAGAGAAATTCTCCTGGAAGCGCTCGAACTGGTGGGATGCCGTGAAAGAGGAAGCGCTGGCGGTGCGCAATGCCGTCGGCCTCATGGATCTCTCGACCTTCGCCAAGTTCGATGTGCGCGGCGCCGATGCCGAAGCCGTACTCAACCGGATCACCGCCAACCGCATGCCGCGCAAGGATGGCGGCATCGTCCTGACCCACTTCCTCAACGAAGGCGGTCGGATAATGGGCGAGGCCACGATCTCACGCATGGCGCCGGATCACTTCTACGTCCTCGTCGGTGCCACGGCACAGCTCACCGATTTCCACCACATCCAGAACTCCGTGCGTGATGGCGAAGACCTGACGATCACCGATCACACCGAAGCCGTCGGCACGCTTGTCCTCGCCGGCCCGAAGGCGCGCGACGTCCTCGGTGCCGTGACGGACACAGACGTTTCCAACGAAGCATTCCGCTGGCTGACCGCCAAGGTCATCAAGATTGCGGATACGGAAGTCGTCGCGCTGCGCGTCAACTATGTCGGCGAGCTTGGGTGGGAACTTCACGGTCCGATGGATGCGCTCCCCAAGATCTACGACGCGCTGATGGCTGCCGGGGAGCCGCACGGCCTGCGCCTGTTCGGTGCCTACGCGATGAACGCGCTGCGGCTGGAAAAAGCGTATCGCGGCTATGGCTCGGACATCACCACCGAGATTACGATGGTCGAAGGCGACATGGAGCGCTTCGTCGATTGGGACGGCAGCGATTTCCTTGGTAAGGCCGCAACGCTCAGCTCAAAGCAGCAGGGCGCACGGATCAAACTCGCTTACATAGAAGTCGACGCGGATGACGCAGATTGCGTCGGCGGCGAGACGGTCTACGCCAACGACAAGCCGATCGGCGTCACGACCACGGGCGGGTACGGCTTCACCGTCGATAAGTCGCTGGCCTTCGCATACGTCGACCCCGAGATGGCGGATGAAGGCGCAAGCTTCACCATCGACATCCTTGGCGATAAGCGGCCAGCGAAAGTCATCGCGCAGCCGGCCTACGATCCGAAGAACGAGCGCTTGCGCGCCTGAGGAATTGGGAAAGTCAGTGGTCGCCGACGGGAGATTTATTCGTCGGCGGCCACGCGCTTGTCCGTCAGCGCAAACCGCAGCAGCAGATTGCGCTGGAAAAAGCGGAAATTATCATCCGAAATCAGCGTGATGATCGTCCGTCCGGTATCGTCCGTGTGAACGGCGATACCTTCCATGTTGTCGATGTTGGCGGAGCTGTCGACGTCGAGCAGGGTCTCACCGACCATCACCTTGCCGGACGCAATCTCGCCCGCGCGGACACGGCGAATGCGCATCTTCACGCCTTCCGACCAGCGGAAGCGCCGCTCGAGCGTGAGAAATCCACCGTCCGGCATTGCCGCCAGACCGGTGATGTCGTACCCGCCGATGGGTTTGAGAAAGATTTCCTTCGACGCACCGCGACGGATCATCCAGCCGCGCAGATCGCCCGCATAGGTCCGGCGCCCCTCGGCGAACATGATCAGCGTGCCGTCGTTTGGCCCCTGCAGTCGCTCGAGTCCTTCAAGCCCGCGGTTGCCATGCAGGCCTTTGATATAGCTCGGCAACTTCAGATAGCGCTGCGGCTTGCCGATCTCACCATTGCGGATCGGAAACCGGCCGATCCGGTGGATCTGCTCGAACGCGATCAGCACGAACCCGTTCTCTAGCGTACCGCGCTCCAGGCTCACGGCTTCCGCATCAACCTCGCGACCGCCGGAAAGCAGTCGTCCGGACAGCGCGCGAAATGGTCCGACGCGCCCCCCGCTGAGGTTCGTCGGAACCCCGTTGGCGTCCTCCAGTTTCGCGGTCATCCAGAACCCGGCATCGGACGCGGCGAAGATGCGCGTGCCGTCGGAACTGATCGATAGCCCGGAGAACCCACCAAAATAGCTCGATGAAGAGGAGAGCTGCAGGCCGCCCAGCCAGACCAGTTTGCCTGCTGGGCGTCCAGGCTTGCGTGCGCGCCCGAAACTGATGATCGGGCGTGCCGTGATCGGAATTGACGTAACCTCAAGGCCCTTGAGACGCGGTTTCGCGTCCGCCGGTCCGCCCGCTACGATCGTGAGTGCTGTGGCGCCGGCCGCGCAAAGGCAACCCAATAAGCCAGGCCGAAAAAGGCGAAGCCCGCGTGTCACGCCGCCCGTCCGCGTCGAAGCACCGGACCGTCTTCCTCAAACAGGGACACCAGTTGATCCGTCATCGCACCCGCCAGATCCGCCGCATCGGTAATCGTGACCGCGCGCTGATAATAGCGCGTCACATCGTGTCCGATCCCGATCGCAATCAGCTCGACGGCTGACCGTGTTTCAATCTCGTGAATGACCTGCCGCAAGTGATGCTCCAGATAGGAACCGGAGTTCACGGACAGCGACGAATCATCGACCGGCGCACCATCCGAAATCATCATTAGAATGCGGCGTTGCTCGGGCCGCGCGAGCAACCGCTTGTGCGCCCACGTCAGCGCTTCGCCATCAATATTCTCCTTCAGCAGACCCTCGCGCATCATCAACGCAAGGTTCTTGCGCGCACGGCGCCACGGGCTGTCGGCTGACTTGTAGACGATGTGGCGAAGATCATTGAGCCGCCCGGGCGCTGCTGGTTTGCCCGCTTCGAGCCAGGCTTCACGCGCCTGCCCGCCTTTCCACGCGCACGTCGTGAACCCGAGGATCTCAACCTTCACACCGCACCGTTCGAGCGTCCGCGCGAGAATGTCCGCGCAGCAGGCCGCCACCATGATGGGACGCCCGCGCATCGAACCGGAGTTGTCGAGCAGGAGCGTCACGACCGTATCGCGAAAATCGGTGTCCCGTTCAGCCTTGTAGGAGAGCGCGTGCATCGGGTCGAGGATGACACGAGTAAGCCGCGCCGCGTCCAGCACACCTTCTTCCAGATCAAAATCCCAGGCCCGATTTT
>JBCAXC010000295.1:0-3787 GCA_038534255.1 Pseudomonadota bacterium | reverse complement strand
ATGAGCAAAATCGGTTGCAACATGTCATCTGGCACGTCTTTCAAGCGGGCCAACCCTGCGTAGGTCACCTCGATCTCGAAGATGGTCGCGCCGTCACTGGTTGAGCGGGCGTTGAAGTCGATCGTGCTTTCATAGACGTCGTCGGCAACCTTGCGGGCTTTGACGTTGACATCGATGTGCATCTTCGGGTTTTCGACTTGCCCGTTCAGCGACTGCGGGGCCTTGGGGCTCTCGAAGCTGACGTCTTTCAGATACTGACCGAGCATCTGAACCTGCGGCTGTGTGCCCTCGGTGGCATCGTTGCCGTTTGGTTGTGCTTCTGAACCCTGGTCCGTCATCGTGTGCCTCGTATCGTCCGGGATATGCCGATCTGATCCCTGTTGCCGCGACGGCTATCATGCGGGGATTAGCACCGCAATCGCGAGGACACGTCAGGCATCCGGCATCGAGCGCCATGGCGACTTGCGGCTTGATGTCTTGTCGCCGTCGGACTGCTGGCCGGGTTTTCTCGTGCGGTCCGTGGGTTCCACCCGCTCGAAGTCACCGTCAATGATCGGTCCTGTGCTATCGGTCTGAGGTCTGGTTGTGTGCCCACTCTCAGGTTGGCTGCGTCGGGTCGTTCCGGCGACGTGGATATCGGCGTTGGCGAACATCCGGCGAAATAGCGTGCGGCCCAACCAGCGGCGGAATGGGGGAACAAAGAGTAGAAACCCTACACCATCGGTAATGAAACCCGGGGTCAGCAGCAGTGCGCCGGCCATCAGCAAATAGATGCCATCCGCGATTTGTTCGACAGGGACGCGGCCTGCCTGCATTTCCTGCTGCGTTTTCGCCATCGTAGAGAGGCCCTGCCGCTGTAGCAGGTAGGTGCCAAGGATCGCGGTCAGAATGACGGTGATGATGGTCGGGATGAGGCCGATGGCGTCGCCTGCCGCAATGAACACGGCGATCTCTGCGAGCGGGACGGTAATGAATAGGGCGAGGATCAAAAAGGGCATGGCAGTTCGAAGCGTATCTCGTCGTCGCTGAAAGTTGATGCGCAGTCAGGCGTGGCGGTCGTTTCGCATAAAAGCGCTGTTGAGCGTCGGCTCGTCGTTGTACAACGTGAGGGATCGCGCGAAGTGCCGCGCAACCTGTTGCTTGACACCTGACATCGGGACGCACACCTCTTGGCACAAGTGCACGGATGCGAGCGCCGTCAAGCTGCGTCGTTCAGATGCGCATGCTGTTGTCCGGCGTTGATGCGAAATTGCGAGACGATAATCTGATGAGTGGAGACATCGACATCTATACTATCGTGTTTCTCGTGCTGGCCGTCGTGATTTTTCTGCGGCTGCGCAATGTTCTCGGCCGTCGAACGGGCCACGAGCGCCCGCCGATTGACTATGCGCCGCGTGAACGTCAGACGACGGCGGATGCAGGCGGTGAGCGCGACAATGTTGTTCCGATGCCTGGTGCCGGACAGCCGAATGTATCGCGCGAAGAAACCCTTGAGGATGCGGAAGATCGTGTCCGGGATTTCGCGCCGAAAGAAAACGCAGTCCAGGACGGCTTGCTGGAGATCGTGCGTCGGGACACGTCGTTTGATCCGCAGAACTTCGTGAGTGGCGCCAAGGCGGCGTACGAGATGGTGGTGACGGCTTTTGCCGAGGGGAACAAGAAGACCCTGAAGCCTTTGCTGGCTAGCGACGTCTACGATGGCTTCGTCCAGTCTATCGATGCCCGCAAACGTGACGAACTGGAGACCGATTCCAACTTCATCGGCATCAACAGCGCCGACATCATCGAGGCCGAGGTGAAGGATTCATCCGCGCAGGTCACCGTGAAGTTTGTCAGCCAGCTGATCACGGCGATCCGCAACAAGCAGGGTGAGGTCGTCGAGGGCGATCCGAAGCGTGTGCGCGAGGTGACGGATATCTGGACGTTTGCGCGCGATGTTCCGTCGAACAATCCGAACTGGAAGCTGATCGCGACGCAGGCGGCGAACTAGTCGGCCGAGCGTGTGTGATGCGCACCGCCGCCGCCGTCTATGATCGTCTTGCTGCTGACATGCAGCTGGTGGCGGCGCCGTTCGACAATCTTCCAGGTTGGGAGCGCGAAGACCACCGTGAGCTGGTTGCGCTGCTGGAGACACATGGGTCTTTGAGCCAAAGCGCTGTGCGCCATGACGCCCGAGCGACGCTGGAGCAGACGTTCCAGTTGTTTCGCGTCAGTGATGCGGATGGTGTGGCCGTCGCGGGGCATCTCACCGGATACTTCGAACCCGTGCTGCAGGGATCGCGGAACCGGAGCGATATTTATCGTTATCCTGTCTTTGGGCGTCCCGATGAACTCAGGGACGTAGCCTCGGATGCGGATGCCATGTATTTCACCCGGCGTGAGATTGAGGATGGCGCGCTGAATGGCCGGGGGCTCGAGCTCTTCTGGCTCGCCGATCCAGTCGACTGCTTTTTTCTCCATGTGCAGGGTTCGGGACGTATCCACTTTGATGATGGCACGATGGTCGATTGTGCGTTTGCGGGGAAAAACGGTCACGCGTACACGTCCATCGGCAAGCATCTCGTGGCCATCGGTGAGATTGCCAGTGAGGATATTTCGCTGGAGACATTGCGGGCCTGGCTGACGCAGCGACCGGACGAAGCGCGACACGTCATGCAGCGCAACGACTCCTATATTTTCTTCGATCTGCGTGAGGTTGATCCTGCGGAGGAAGCGTTGCGGACCGGTCCTCCGGGTGCGGCTGGCATTCCATTGATCCCCACACGCAGTCTGGCGGTCGATGCGGATTTTCATCCGCTCGGACGCGTCATGTATGTTGTGAGCGAACCGCTCGGCATCGCACGCCTGATGCTGGCGCATGACGTCGGGTCGGCGATCCGTGGGCCGGCGCGCGGCGACGTGTACTGCGGGACCGGGGACGCTGCCGGGCGGCGTGCCGGAGCCATGAACCACGCGGCATCGTTTTTCGTGCTGCTGCCGCGCGAGGCCACTGGATGAGCCGGGATGGAGAAAAACCTATGCCGTCGCGTGGTCGTCCGTTGCATCCGGAGGAAAGCCGTATCTGGCGGCAGGTGACGGACAGTGTCACCCCACTGAGCGACCGGGCGATCACATCTCCGGGTGACGACTTTGCGGAAATGATGCGCCAGCACGATCTTTCGCCGCCTGCGCGTCCTGTGCGGTCTGGTCAACCGGCAGGCGGTGAGAGTGTCCCTGCGACCCGTCGCCAGATGTTGCCGCCCGCCGCTTCGCAGCCGGTGGCATCGCTTGGCACGTTCGAGAGCAAACGGTTCCGGCAATTGTCCCGAGGCTCGGTCGGGATAGATGCGACGCTCGATTTGCACGGCCTGCGTCAGCACGAAGCGCATGGTGCGTTGCGACGCTTTCTGGTGCAGGCGCAAGCGCGGGGTGCACGTTACGTCACGGTGATCACCGGCAAAGGGAGCAGGGCTGGGGACAACCGGGAAGAGACTGACACGTGGGGCACGTGGGGCGCGCCACGTGAGCGCGGGGTGCTACGCCGCGTTGTGCGGCAGTGGCTGGAAGACGCCGAGTTTCGCTCCCTCGTTGTGAGCTATACAACGGCACCGCGCCACCATGGCGGTGAGGGTGCGCTCTATGTGCACGTGCGGCGGGGCAACAAGCCGACGCAACGCGGCTGACAGGCCGATTGGCGCCACCTGCGGCCGGCGACAGGCGCCCTCTGACATCGTTGGGACACTTGAACGATGCCCCACATCGCCCTGCATGCCCCGCCTCGCCAGCGAACGCCTGTCATCCGGTCTCG
>JBCAXC010000294.1:0-3828 GCA_038534255.1 Pseudomonadota bacterium | reverse complement strand
GTGATCAAGAAGATCGCGCAGGCGCTGCTGATTGAGACGCAGCTGACCGAGCCGGACCTGCGCCGAAACGTTAAGTGCGCGCAGTGTGCGATTATCGACGACGCCCTTCGGGCGAATGCCGTGACGGACCTGAAAGCGCTTCAGTCCTGCGGTCACGCCCTTGTCAAACGTGTTGGGCGCATTCGTGCGGTGTGGCTGCATATCGCCCGTCGTCACCAGCCGCTGTCGCAGACTCATGACACGATCGTCGCTCACGCCTTCGCGGAGCCAGCGGCCTTTGATTTTCGGGATCTTCTTCCAGCCGCCCTGAGCGACGATGCGCTGATAGCGATGGACGGCACGGCTCATTGCGTATGCCGTATCTTCGCTCAGCAGCGTCTGCGTCGACTGGAAAGCGCGATCGAGTTCAACGTCGCGTGCGCGGCGTTCGGCGCGCTTTTCTTTGCGAACCTCGGGCGTGTCTGCCTTGCTCTTGTTGAAGTTTGGCCAGCTCTGGCCCCAGACGCCCCCGTTGCGTTCCCACTGCGCTTGCGCAGAAACGGTGCTCGACATCAGCCCGATCGCCGCGACAGAGAGCACTGCGCCGAATAAAGCGACGTGCCGCCGATGAAGCACTGACGAGCAACTCATTGCGCGAGGATTAGGTTTCATAGTGCCTTGCCGATGCGGGCGGTTTGCGGTGTGCCTCAGCACATCAAACCTTACCATGACGTCAGATCTGTTTGCGGGTCACGATTGCGGGAACTCAAGCTTTTAAAGACACAATGTCTGCTGTGTCTCATCTCTCACGCTGACACGTCCCGCATGCCGGTGGCGACTTTGCGGCACGATGGTTCAGAAACCCTTAACTGTTGCATGTGGGGCACCGTTGCAAGTGCCCGGTCGGCAAGCAACGGAAGGGTACCAAGCGCAGGTGTGGCCTACGCCTCCGGGCGCACACGTGGAAAAATGGTCGGAGCGAGAGGATTCGAACCTCCGACCCCTCGCCCCCCAGGCGAGTGCGCTACCGGGCTGCGCCACGCTCCGACATCTGGCTTTCCGCAATGCGGCATCCACCACGTCGCCTATGTGCACGCGGCGGAAGTCCTGCGTATTACCATATTACGGCCAGCCCGAAAGCCTTTTGGTCAGCTGGCCGACTCCAGACCTCAAGGCTTTGCGCCATTGCGCTTCTTGCCGTGATAGCGATTGATCTTGTTCTTCATGACGTTACTCGCTTTGAAGAACAACACCCGCCGCGGCGTGATTACCTTGTCTTCGCCCGTGCGGGGATTGCGCCCCATGCGTTCGCTTTTCTCGCGAACGCCGAACGAGCCAAAAGACGAGAGTTTCACCGTCTCGCCCTTCTCAAGCGAGTCCGCGATCTCGCCCAATACCATTTCCACAATGTCTTGCGCTTCGTGCCGCATGATCGATGCGCGGCGCACAACCGCATCCGCGAGGTCTGCACGCGTGAGCGTCTTGTTACCCATCAAGCCCTCCAACCAAGCCCTCTACCAAACCCGGCGCGGACCGTAGATCAGGGCGCTGGCAAGGGCAACGACCCGGCATTCAACGGACTGATTTCCAATATGTTTTTCGGGTTGCATGTGCGTCTGCGCCACACTGGAAATTACGGACTTGCAAAACGGCGCAGCGCTACCACCGGACGAGCACAGACCCCCACGTGAAGCCGCCACCCATCGCCTCGATCATCACGAGATTTCCCTCCTTGATGCGGCCATCCTCGACCGCCGTGTTCAGCGCGAGCGGGATCGATGCGGCGGATGTGTTGGCGTGCTCATCGACGGTGATAACGACTTTTTCCTCCGGGATTCCGATCTTGGCGGCGATGCCGTCGAGGATACGCTTGTTCGCCTGGTGCGGGACGAACCAGTCTATTTCCTCCGCTGTGAGATTTGTATCCACGAGCGTCTCTTCGATCGTGCTGGAAATTTTTCCGACAGCGTGGCGGAACACCTCGCGCCCGTTCATGCGCAGTTGCCCGGTGGTCTGCGTGCTCGATACACCACCATCCACATAGAGTTTATCTGTGTAGCGACCATCCGCATGCAAACGGGAGGACAGAACGCCACGATCACTGATTGTGCCGGGCTTCGGTTGCGCCTCGAGCACAACAGCCCCCGCGCCGTCACCGAACAGCACGCAGGTGCCGCGATCGTCCCAGTCAAGAATGCGCGAGAACGTCTCCGATCCGACGACAAGCGCCCTGCGGTAGGCCCCGCCTTTCAGCATCGCGTCGGCCGTGGAAAGGGCATAGACGAAGCCAGAGCAGACCGCCTGGAGATCAAAGGCTGCCGCGCCGCGCTGCAGACCAAGATCGGCCTGGATCGTCACGGCCGTCGCCGGGAACGTTTGATCCGGCGTGGATGTCGCGAGGATGACAAGGTCGATTTGCTCCGGATCGATCCCGGAGCGGACGATCGCCTGACGCGACGCCGCAACGGCGAGGCTGCCGGTCGTCTCACTGTCATTGGCTAAATAGCGCTGACGGATGCCGGTGCGCTCGGTGATCCACTCGTCCGACGTGTCGATTTTCTTGGCGAGTTCGGCGTTCGTCACACAGGTCGCAGGAAGGCTTGCCCCGCAACCACGGACAACCGAGCGGATGATGGCCATGGATTTTAATCTCTCGCTGCGTCTGTGCCGGATAGAGGCGACGTGTTCGTGATACCCGGAACCTGGCTGATACTTATGAGGCGGCGGTGCTCACGGGTGGCTCGGTGTGCTGTCCTGGTTCATTTGCTGGCTTCGATGAGGGGACGTCGCGCGCGTCGCGGCGCGGTGCGTCCACTGCGCGCTCGACGTCGGCCACACGCTCAAGATCAGTCGAAATCTGTTCCAGAAGCCCGCTCTTTGCCATGTCATAACCGAGTTCGAGTGCGCTCGCGAAACCCGTCTCGTCCGTTCCACCATGGCTCTTGATCACAATGCCGTTGAGCCCGAGAAAAACGCCGCCGTTCAGCCGGCGCGGGTCCATCTTTTTCTTCAGGTAGGCAAACCCGCCCTGCGCGAGAAACGCTCCGATCCGCGCGAGCCATGTGCGTGTCATTGCTGCGCGGAGATACGCGGCGATCTGGCGTGCCGTGCCCTCTGCGGTCTTCAAGGCGATGTTGCCGGAAAACCCTTCAGTGACGATCACATCGGCCGCGCCGTGACCAATCTGGTCGCCTTCGATGAAGCCCTTATGGTCAATCGCAAGGCCACTCTCGCGTAGCCATGCATTCGCGGCCTTCACCTGATCTAGCCCCTTGACCTCTTCTTCGCCGATGTTCAGCAGGCCGACGCGTGGGCGCTCGAGGCGGAAGAGTGCGCGCGCCATAGCTGCGCCCATCAGCGCGAACTCGCTGAGCTGGCGGGACGTGGCGCCGACGTTTGCGCCCACATCCAGAACGATGCACTCACTCGCGACGGTCGGCCAAATGGCGGCAATCGCTGGTCGATCAATGCCCCGGAGCGTCTTCAGGCAGAATTTTGACATCGCCATCAACGCACCGGTGTTGCCGGCAGACACGGCGACATGCGCCTCGCCGTCCTTCACAGCCTGGATCGCGCGCCACATGCTTGATGTGCGTCGTCCCTGACGCAGCGCCTGCGAGGGTTTGGCGTCCATAGCGATTGCCACGTCGGTGTGGATGATCGTGGCGCGGCTGGCGAGATCGGCGTGTCGGGAGAGCGCAGAGCGGACCTGCGCCTCATCGCCATAAAAGAGAAACGCCGCATCGGGTCGGCGACGGGCGATGATTGCAGCACCGCCGACGGTCACGATCGGGCCGGCATCACCACCCATCGCATCGACCGCTATGACCAGCGCTGTCGCCATGCCGC
>JBCAXC010000293.1:0-3836 GCA_038534255.1 Pseudomonadota bacterium | reverse complement strand
AAAGTTTGCGCGCGTAAGAAAAAAACGGCCGCGCCAAAGAGGTCGTTGGCGCAGACGGGGAAACGCAGTCTCGCGACCGATCGCGTCATCGTCGGCGACTGTATCGAGGCAATGCGCGAGCTTCCCGATGCGAGCATAGACCTTGTCTTCGCGGACCCACCCTACAATCTGCAGCTCGCCGGCGATCTGCTGCGGCCGAACAACACCCGGGTCGATGGTGTCGATCAGGCGTGGGACAAGTTTTCGAGTTTCGCCGCGTACGATGCGTTCTCGCGCGCTTGGCTCACGGAGACCCGTCGCGTGCTCAAACCGGACGGGGCGCTCTGGCTGATCGGGTCGTATCACAACATTTTTCGTCTTGGCGCCGCGCTTCAGGATCTTGGGTTCTGGATTTTGAATGACGTCGTCTGGCGCAAGACGAACCCGATGCCGAATTTTCGTGGACGCCGTTTCACGAATGCGCATGAAACTTTGATCTGGGCCGCGCGGGATCAGCGCTCGCGCTACACATTCAATTATGAGGCGATGAAGGCGTCGAACGATGACGTTCAGATGCGCTCGGACTGGTTGTTTCCGATCTGCTCCGGGCCGGAGCGCTTGAAGGACGACACCGGTCGCAAGGCGCATCCGACACAAAAACCTGAAGCCCTGCTCCATCGTCTGATCCTCGCGTCGAGTGCACCGGGCGATGTGATCCTTGATCCGTTCTTTGGGACGGGCACAACTGGTGCTGTCGCGAGGCGCCTCGATCGCCGCTGGATCGGTATTGAGCGCGATGCGGATTATGCAGCGGCGGCGGCGACGCGGATTGCCGAGATCAAACAATTGTCAGAAGCTGACCTCGCGACCACGCGTAGCAAGCGGGCAGAGCCACGCGTGCCCTTTGGTCAGATCGTGGAACTCGGGCTTGTGACGCCCGGACATGTGCTTTGTGATGCGCGAGGACGCTTCAAGGCGAAGGTGCGAGCGGACGGCACCGTTGCTTGGCGCGGCGCGCAGGGTTCGATCCACAAACTGGGTGCGACCGTGCAGAACAAGTCCGCCTGCAATGGTTGGACGTTCTGGCATGTGGAGACAAAAGACGGGTTGCAGCCAATCGACGTGCTGCGTGATCAGGCACGTCGGCAACTGGGCCTGACGCGATAGGGTCCGATTCAACTAGAGGTCGCTGCGTCTGCGATCAGATCGCGCGGCCTTCGACCTCGATCTGCAGCTCTTTTACCGCTTTGCGGACCTCCTCGTCCTGCGGGTTTATGGCGAGGGCGCGACGGAAGGCTGCGAGTGCGGCTTCGTCGCGGCCGTACTCGCGCAGGATCACTGCCAGACCGCCAATCGCCTTGAAGTGCTTTGGATCGAGGATCAGCACACGGCGCAAATCACTGAGCGCGGCCTGATAATCCTTGCTGGAAAAATGCACGAAAGCCCGGCGGTTCCACGCTTCGGCGTAGGACGGACGCAGGCCGACGACAGCGTTCAGGATGGCCTTGGCGGCGCTCGAATCCTTCTTGCCGATGGCGACTTGTGCGCGGCGCATCAGCAGATCGACAGTGTCGCTTCCCGAAAAGACCCAGAGTTTTTCGATCGCGGTGCTGACCAGCTTTGCGTAGTCCGGACTGTCAGCTTCGGCGAGGCGCTTGTACATGTCGTCGAGGATGCGATCACGCTCGGCGACGGATGCCGGGCCCGGTGCGTCTTTCTTTGCGGCTGGATCGTCCGCTGCTGATGGCTTTGGTGACGGGGGAGACTGCGTCTGCGCTTTGGGGGTATTGTCGTCTCCGCCCTGCGACTGCGCGAAAGCGGGCCCACTCAGCATAAGGAGCGCGGCGGCGCAGGTGAGGATCGTTCTTGTGGTCTGATGCATTTGGCCAGTCTGCCCGTTCCATTGGGCGACGTCAAAAGATCAGCGATCACAAGGCACTGAGAAACACGCAAAGCCGCGTGACCATGAACGGCCCGCGGCGGGTTGGTCTCTGGATTGTTGTGACGTGACGCAGCGCGACGCGCGCGACGTCGCGGCTCAGCCTTGGCGGGCCTTGAAGCGCGGGTTGGTCTTGTTGATCACGTAGAGGCGACCGCGGCGACGCACGACGCGGTTGTCACGATGGCGCTTCTGCAGCGACTTCAGCGAGTTACGGATTTTCATGTCTCTATTCTCCGCCCACGCAGTGCGCTGGCTCGATCAGTGTTCAAAACCAAGAATGGTGGGCACGGCTGGGATTGAACCAGCGACCCCTGCAATGTCAATGCAGTGCTCTCCCGCTGAGCTACGCGCCCGGGAACTCTTCAGCGATGCAGCAGCACCGCGCCGCGTGGATAAATCACGCAGGCTGCGTGACGTCAATAGAGTGGCGTCGCCGAGGCTTCGAGACAACCGCGCGCTACCACAATAATCTGCCGCATGTGCGTTCCCGTTCCCTTAATGGAGCGCAATTTGTGGTCAGGCGCCCTCGACCTCGAAGCCGAATGTCGCCGCGGACTCCTTGAGCCACGTGGCGAACGAGCCCGTCATGCTCCGGAAAACCTGCGCCGTGTACGTCGGTGTGTCGTCGATGCAGCATAGATGCACGGCCATGTGGTGGATCAACGTTGGAGCGCTGGCACCGGGGCCGAATTGGGACAGGTGAAAGTCGATCGACGACCCTTTTGCGAGGACGTCCGGCGCGGTCATGCCAGACATCTCGATGGTCGCCCAGCCGTGGCTTTGATCGATCACGCTTGCTGCCGCGCCAACCTCGTCGCGCACGTGGTTGAACAGCTCTTGCGGCGAACGGGACTGTGTCATGACGCGCCACTGCCCTGGGCCATCTGCGGCGACGCGTATGCTATCGGCTTCGGTGAAGCGACCCACCTCTGGCGGAGTGAGGCCCGCGATGGATGTTGGCGGGCCGGGCTTGCGTGCGATCACCGCAATGGATGCGACGTCGCGCAGCGGCCGGACGAGCAGCAGGCCGGGATTGCCCGTGTTGCCGAAGCGGCCCGGACGCAGCGTGCGCGACCACGGCGACACGCGCGTGGCTGAAAAGGTCTGAGCCTCAGGCATGGAGTTTTTCTCCCTTCGGGTCGACCATGTGTGGCGAGACGAGTTCGACCTCGTATTCGCGCCCGCGAACGAAATCGACGGCGAGCAGGCGTTCGCCGAGACGGTTGCGCCCGTTCTTAACGAAGCCAAGACCGATCCAGCTGTCGAGCACGGGCGAGTGTGCCGCCGAGCTGATCCATCCCTGATCGTTTGCGATCACTTTCTCTGCGCCATGGGGCAGCAGATGCGCACCGGCATTGACACGTTGCGTTGTATCGGTCGGGCGCAGGCCGACCATCTTCGGGCGCATCGGATCGATGAGGCCGGGTCGGCCGGAGAGCGTTTTGCCGACGAAATCCTTCGCCTTCGACATCATTCCGCCGAGGCCCAGATCATCCGCAGTTGTGCGTCCGTCGAGTTCCTGGCCTGCTGCGTGTCCCTTTTCAATCCGCATCGCGCCGAGCGCTTCGAGACCGTATGGCGTGATCTGGAACGGCGCCCCGGCGGCCATCACACCTTTCCACGCGTCGATGCCATGGTCGGCGGGCACCGCGAGTTCGTAGGCCAGCTCACCCGAAAAGCTGATGCGGAAGAGGCGTGCGGGCATCCCGCCAAGGATCGTCAGTTCCGCCGCGCCCATGAAGGGGAACGCATCATTCGAGACATCGAAATCATCGACCACGCGTGAAAGCACCTCACGCGCTTTCGGTCCGGCGATCGCCATCTGTGCCCACTGCTCGGTCACGGAGACATATTGCACGTCGAGTTCCGGCCAGATGACCTGATGGCAATACTCCATGTGGGCCATGACGCCGGC
>JBCAXC010000292.1:0-3836 GCA_038534255.1 Pseudomonadota bacterium | reverse complement strand
TTCCCAGAACCCTGAAGGACTTGAAGTTATGTCACTGAAAATTCGTCGTGCCCACGATCTCGATGAACTTGCCATCCCGCGGCGAACGACTGTCGGCAATGACAACGCGGTAGTATGGACGTTTTTTCGCGCCACCGCGGGCAAGACGAATTTTCAGTGACATAACTTCAAGTCCTTCAGGGTTCTGGGAAACAAATTCCGCTTGGGTTCTCGATGCCCGGACAAGCGCGGCGCGCCAACGACCGGGTGATACTTTTCATCCGCGTATTCAGTGTTCTGTGTCCGGACTATGCCGGAAGATCGCGCCCGGACGGTCCAGCACGACCACGCTTCTCTCCCGCACCGCCCCAAGCCGTTCTGCCAGCCGGATGGACGGGGTGTTCTCATCGTCGATGTTGCTGAAAAGCTCGGACCAGCCGAGGTCTTCAAAAGCATACTGTTTGACGCGGCGCGCAGCCTCGACACCGAAGCCGCGCCCCTGCGCATCCAGCACCAAGCCCCATGCCAGATCCCGCTCGGCAAACCCGAGTGGAAACCAGAGCCCGGAATAGCCGACGAACCGGCCAGACGATTTTTCCTCCAGCGCCCACATGCCGTATCCGCGCAACACCCAATGGCCGACATAGGACGCGAGCCGCCGCCAGACCTGCTCGATTGGCGCGACCCCGCCGATAAACGATGCGGTTTTTTCATCCGCATACAGCGTCGCAAACGGTTCAACATCCGCCTCGCGGCACTGTCGCAGCAAAAGCCGTTCCGTATCGAGTTCCGGGATCATTTCTTCTTGCCGATCTTTCCGGCGAGGCCCGGCGGCAGGGCACTGCCACCAAGACCGGGCAGCCCACCCGGAAGACCACCGGCGATACCACCCGGGGCCCCAAGCCCTGGCGGCAATTGCGGCATTGCCTGACCCGGCGTTCCACCCGCAGCAGCAAGCTCTTCCGGCGATGGCATCGGTCCACCTCCGCCGCCAAACAGCTTGCCCATCATGCCTTTTTGCTTGCTGACCTTCTTCATCATGTCGGCCATGCCACGATGCATCTTGATCAGCTTGTTGATCTCGGGAACCGTCGTCCCGGACCCGGCCGCAATGCGCTTCTTGCGCGATGCATTCAACACCTTCGGCGACCGCCGCTCTTTCCGGGTCATCGAGGAGATAATCGCCTGCTGACGTTTGAAGACGCTGTCGTCGAGACCGGACGCGTCAATCTGCTTTTTCATCTTGCCGACACCCGGCAGCATCCCGAGCATGCCTCCCATCCCGCCGAGCTTCTGCATCTGGGCGAGCTGCTCTGACAGATCATCGAGATCAAATGCACCCTTCTGCATTTTGATCGCCATCTGCTGGGCGCGTTCAGCATCGATCGTTTCCGCAGCCTTCTCGACGAGCGAGACGATGTCGCCCATGCCGAGGATGCGGTTGGCGATACGATCTGGATAAAAATCTTCCAGCGCATCCCATTTTTCACCCGTCCCGATCAGCTTGATCGGTTTGCCCGTCACCGCCCGCATCGAGAGCGCGGCACCGCCCCGGCCATCGCCATCGACGCGCGTCAGCACGATGCCGGAGATTCCGATCCGCTCATCGAACGCTTTCGCAACGTTGACGGCGTCCTGACCAGTGAGACTGTCGGCAACCAGCAGCGTCTCATGAGGCGACGTCACATCGCGCACGGTCGCCGCTTCCGCCATCAGCGCGTCATCGATAGCGATACGACCCGCCGTATCGAGGATCACGACATCATATCCGCCAAGCCGTGCGGCGTTCATCGCGCGCTCGGCAATCTGCGGCGGCTGTTGCTCGGCCACGATCGGCAGCGTGTCTACGCTTATCTGTTCACCGAGCACGCGCAGCTGCTCCATCGCCGCAGGCCGCCGCGTATCAAGCGATGCCATCAGCACTTTCTTCTTGTCGCGATCCGTCAGCCGCTTTGCGATCTTCGCGCTGGTCGTCGTCTTACCCGAGCCTTGCAGGCCAACCATCATGATCGCGACCGGCGGTTCGGCGCGCAGCGAGATCGGATCGGCATCCGAGCCCAGCATCGCGACCATCTCGTCGTGCACGATTTTCACGACCATCTGGCCCGGCGTGACCGACTTGATGACGTCGACCCCGACCGCTTTTTCACGCACGCGATCCGTGAAGTCCTTCACGACCTCAAGCGCAACGTCCGCCTCAAGCAAAGCCCGACGGACCTCCCGCATCGCCGTTCCGACGTCTTTCTCGCTCAGCGCCCCGCGCTTGGTGAGTTTATCGAGGACACCACTCAGGCGATCGGAAAGGGACTCAAACATCAGATATGCCCATCCGCTTTATGCACCGCCGCGAGATCATCCGGCTCCGTGTGGGCAGCAGCACGCGCACGCACGTCGATGCTCGCGTCGAACGCAGCGAGCGCGGTCTGGAACTTGTCGCAACACCCCGGATTGCAAAAACCCACGACTGCACCGCGATACAGCATGAGGCTGTCGTCCGAGACCGGATCTCCAGACCACGGGCAGGTCTCGTTGACACAGTCAGCGCGGGCCAGTGTCTCGCTCATGATGTCGCCGCTCCTTTGAGCCAACAGCTTAATGGCCGAACCAAACGTCAAGCGCGCCCGCGGGCGAATATCGCTGGCGGGCGTTCAATCCCCTGTCTCCAGTCGCGGAACGAGCGCGTTCCGGCTTGTACAGGCGATCAGCTTGGCGAAAAGCTGTCGAGTTGTGCGTTTGACGTAGTGGACGCGCGCCAACGCGTCAATCACCCACGAGCGTTCAGGACCGTCGGGTGAGCAACCTGAGCGCGCTGCGCCGAAAGTCCGACGGCAGAGCGCCAAAAGCGGCCTGCGCCCAGCGTCGCGGCGCGCCAAACGCCCCGACGAGCGCGAGCCGACCACCCGGCGTAAAAGCAAGCCCGTGGTCCTGCACACCAACCGCCTCGCTGGCCCACGTCTTCTTGTAGTCCATCTCGGGCGCAAGGAAATCGACCACCTCGATCCCCTGTGACGCCGCACTGCGCAGCACATCTTCAAGATGCAGCCGGCCAGGGCTATGCGCATCAAAAGCCGGGTTCCGCACGGCGATGAACGCGTAGTAGCGCCCGCGATCGATAAAGCCCCACTGCAGCGACACCATTTGATCGCCGCACGTCAGCTCGAACGCGACGAGCGTCAGACCGAGCACTTCCGCGCACGTGCAGAGCTGTGCGACGAACGACGAGAACCCGGTGTCCAGAAACGCCCGCGACGTCTCCCCGCGCTGCGCGAGAAAATCGGCGCGCAAGCGGAACGCCCGGTGCGCAACCTCCGCGATTGCCTCCGGATCACGATGCACGCGGTGTGTCACATCACCGCCGGCTCCAGATGCCCCGCTGCCGTCACGCATGAGCCGGTTGCGCGCATTACGCAGGTTCTTGCGGGTCTTGCTCTTGATGGTGCGGTGGTAGGCGTCAAAGTCCTCGAACGGACGCAGATCAACAGCCGGCGCCGCGCCCTCGCCGAATATCATCGCGTCTTCTGCGATGTAGGGACGGCAGATCGCATCTTGCCGGACCTTGCGCAGCACGACACCCGAGAACCGACCCAGCGAACGCAGCGCCTCGAGAAACGCATAGATGATCGCGTCCTCGTCAGCGTCCTCCGCGATCAGGATATCCGCATACTGCGAGAACGGTTCCCCGAGCACGACAGCGAAGAGGCAGCCGAGGTGACGCTCGCCCTGGAGCGGCCAGACGCCGGTCACCCGGTCATCCCGCGCATGCGCAATGATCACGAACGGCGCCGCGTCACGGGCCTGATCCCCTCGGTCACCGTCAGCATGCCACTGCCCGACGCACCCGCAATGGTGCGGGTGCG
>JBCAXC010000291.1:0-3841 GCA_038534255.1 Pseudomonadota bacterium | reverse complement strand
GCCATGGACGTCGCACACGGTCGCCGCCCTCACGCGCGCTGTCGACGACGAGGCGCACGAGATTGACCGGAATGGCAAAACCGATGCCGTTAGATCCGCCGGAGCGCGAGAAAATTGCCGTGTTCACGCCGACGAGGCGACCGCGCATGTCCACCAGTGCGCCGCCTGAGTTGCCGGGGTTGATCGCTGCATCCGTCTGGATGAACAGCTGCTCTTCCGAGCGACCGACGTTGGTGCGGGACAATGCGGAGATGATCCCGCTCGTCACGGTCTGGCCAACGCCGAACGGATTGCCGATGGCGAGGACGAGATCGCCAACCTCGAGGTCATCCGAGTCCGCAAACTGAAGCGAGGCGAAGCGCACGCCGCGCCCCTCGATCTGCAGCACTGCGAGATCGGTTTTTTCGTCGCGTAGTATGATCTTTGCGTCGAACTCGCGCTTGTCCGCGAGCACGACCTTGATCTCCGCATCGCCGCCGCCCTTGATGACGTGATTGTTGGTCACGACGACACCGCCTTCCGAGACGATCACGCCGGAGCCGAGTGAGTTCTGCATGCGCTGGCGCGGCACACCAAATCCCCCGCCACGCCGGTTCAAGAAGCGGCGGAAGAACGGATCATCATCGAACGGCGAGCGGAACGTGCGCACCCGGCTACGGACATAGACGTTCACGACGGCCGGCGCCGTGTCTTTCACGACGGGCGAGAATGACTGCTGCATCGCGGCCCGGCTTTCCGGCACGGTGCGCTGCGCATCCGCCGTTGGCGCGTGCAGCGGCGCAAGAAGCAGGACAAGAGAGAGGGCGATGAAACCTGGGCGCAGCATGTGGGGCATTGGAACGTGTTCCCTTATTTGGGGCGACGCAGCCTTTTGTGCCGCGCCGATCTTGCGCTCTTCGTCAGACAAGCGCGCTGGAATTGCAAGCCGGGCGGACAAGACGCCGTGGATGCGCACGGCCGCGACCATGAAGGTGCTTTTGGTCCGTGCTGAGGCGCGCGGGTGCGGCGTCAGGCAGCGAGCGGGCGATCAAGCAACTGCCCATAGCCGGGGACGGCGGTCTCGATGCCGGCAAGACGTAGAGCGTGCCATCCCATCGCCTGGTTGGAGGTGACGACCGGGACGCCGAGTTCGTCTTCGATGCGCCCTACGATATGTGCGGCCCGCAGCGCCGTGCAGGACAGAAAAACCGCCTCGGCGTCACTGTGGCGTGCGGCGCGGGCACCCGCGGCAATCGTCGCTTCCGGGATGCGCGCGATATCGCGATCATCGTCAACACCAAACCCGACGATGTTTAAGACGTCGAGACCGTTGCGGCTGAAAAACTCCGCGACGTGTCGGTTCACATCGATCGAATAGGGGGTGAGGATCGAAATGCGTTTGACGCCAAGGGTATGAAAGGCGGCCGCTGCTGCTGTGACAGGATTGGTCACCGCGGTGCCCGGCTTTACGGCCTGGATGCGCGCCGCGAGCTTTTCTTCGCCGATGGCGACTGTGCCGGACGAGCATCCAAACGCGACCACGTCGAGCGGTGCGCCGGGAAGGATGTTCTCGAGGCAGCGCTCAAGATCCTTGTCCATCGCGGCCAGCGTTTCCATCGTCACCGGGTTTTCGAACAGGACGCGATTGACGAACATGTCGACGGGCTGGCTGGCGAACATGTCGGCGAAGACGCCTTCGAGCACCGCATCTGTCCCAAGCGCCATCACGCCGATGCGTTTGCGGGGCAAGGCGTCGTCAAGCGCGAGTTCACCCTCAAATTCCGTTGGCTCGATCACGGTGCCCCCTCCCCGGTTTTGTCTATCCCGGCGCGGAGTGAACGGAGGTCGTGGCGTGTTGTCAATCCTGGGGAACGCAGACTGGTGCTGCCGCACAAAAAAAGGCGCCCGACACTGGAGCGCCTTTTCAGACCTTTTGTCCCGAAGCGAACTCAGTCGTCTTTTTTCGGGGACTTTTTCGCGGCTGGCTTGCGGCGGGGTTTCGTCGTGGTCTTGCCTGCCCCGGACTTCGCCGCCGCCGGTTTCGCGCCGTCAGACTTGTCCGGACCGGGCAGTGACTTTTTCGTCGTGCTCGCAAGCGCCTTGACGGGCGCCTTGCGCTTCGTCGCGAGTTTCGGCTTTGCCGATCTGCCAGCGTCGCCCGCCTCAGGTGACGAGAAATACTCGAAGCCGAGAATTTTTTCTCCGTCACGCTCTTTTACGACGACGCGGACCGTGCCGCCCTTCGTCAGCTGTCCGAACAGGAGTTCATCAGCCAGCGGCTTCTTGATGTTCTCCTGGATGACACGGGCCAGCGGTCGGGCGCCGAATTTTTCGTCATAGCCTTTCTCGCAAAGCCACTTGCTCGCGTCGTCGGTCAGCTCAATGCTGACGTCGCGATCTGCAAGCTGGGCTTCAAGCTGGAAGACGAACTTGTCGACGACTTTCGTGATGACTTCCATCGGCAGCGGACCGAACGGCACCACAGCGTCGAGACGATTGCGGAATTCCGGCGTGAACAGTTTTTCGATCGCCGCCGTATCCTCGCCCTGACGCGGCTGATTGCTGAAGCCCATCACCGGCTTTGCGAGATCGCTCGCACCAGCGTTGGTCGTCATGATGATCACCACGTTGCGGAAGTCGATCGACTTGCCGTTGTGATCGGTCAGCTTGCCGTGATCCATGACCTGGAGGAGAATATTAAAGAGGTCCGGATGGGCCTTTTCAATCTCATCCAGCAGAAGGACGCTGTGCGGATGCTGGTCGATCCCGTCGGTCAGCAGGCCGCCCTGATCAAACCCGACATAGCCCGGAGGCGCACCGATCAGACGTGAGACAGTGTGCTTTTCCATATACTCCGACATATCGAAGCGCAGCAGCTCGACGCCCATGAGCGATGCGAGTTGCTTGGCGACTTCTGTCTTGCCGACGCCGGTCGGGCCGGAGAACAGATAGCAGCCGATCGGCTTTTCCGGCTCGCGCAGGCCGGCACGTGACAGCTTGATCGCCGCGGCCAGCGCTTCGATGGCCTTGTCCTGTCCGAAGACCACACGGCGCAGATCGCGGCCGATGTTCTTGAGAACCTGCGTATCGGATTTCGACACGGACTTCGGGGGAATACGCGCCATCGTCGCGACGGTTTCCTCGACGTCCGGAACCTCGATCTTTTTCTTCCGCTTCGGCTCGGGGATCAGCATCTGTGATGCGCCCGTCTCGTCGATCACATCGATTGCCTTGTCGGGGAGCTTGCGGTCGTTGATGTACTTCGCCGAAAGCTCGACAGCAGCTTTCACCGCATCGTCGCTGTACTCGAGGTTGTGGAACTCCTCGAAGTACGGCTTCAGACCCTTCATAATCTCGACGGCGTCGTCGATCGATGGCTCGTTGACGTCAATCTTCTGGAAGCGGCGCACCAGCGCTCGGTCCTTTTCGAAATGCTGGCGGTATTCCTTGTAGGTCGTCGAGCCGATGCAGCGCAGACCGCCATTCTGCAGCGCGGGCTTCAGCAGGTTCGACGCATCCATGGCACCACCGGATGTCGCGCCCGCACCGATGACGGTGTGGATTTCGTCAATGAAGAGGATCGCGCCGTCGTGCTGCTCGATCTCTTTCATCACCGCCTTGAGACGCTCTTCAAAGTCGCCGCGATAACGGGTGCCGGCGAGCAGCGTGCCCATGTCGAGCGAGAAAATCGTGGCATCAAGCAGCACTTCCGGCACGTCGCCTTCGACGATCTTGCGCGCGAGGCCTTCCGCAATGGCCGTTTTTCCCACGCCCGGGTCGCCCACGTAGAGCGGGTTGTTCTTCTGCCGGCGGCAGAGCACCTGGATCGTACGCGCGACTTCACTGTCACGTCCGATCAGCG
>JBCAXC010000290.1:0-3852 GCA_038534255.1 Pseudomonadota bacterium | reverse complement strand
AGAGGCACGACGAACGTGCCTGAACGAAGAGGCACGACGAACGTGCCTGAACGAAGAGGCACGACGAACGTGCCTGAGTGATCAGCCGCGACGAACGTGTGCGACAAAACCCTCGGGTCCGGCTGAGCCAGGCGCCTGCGCGCATCAGCCCGCCCCCGCGCACGGCTGGCACGCCAATTGCTCAGATCACGGCGCAAGCCGCGCGTGCTGCGCCCTCCCGTGCCAATCATGTCCCTGAGACCCGAGGAACGCTCGAAAATGTTTCAAAGCAAATCCGAAATGCCCGTCATCGAATTCAACGAAAAGTCCGCACCGTCCGTCATCGGAAAAGATCTGACGATCGTCGGCAACGCTTATTCCGCAGGCCAGGTGCACGTCAGTGGCGTCTTTCAGGGTGACATCCAATGCGCCTCTGTCATCGTGGGTGAGATGGCGACGGTCACCGGCAACCTCGAAGCCGATGAGATCGTTGTCTCCGGCAATGTCACCGGCACGCTGAAAGGCAAGCGCGTCAAGCTGCAGGCCTACTCCCGCATCGAAGGCGACATCTACCACGAGAGCCTCGCGATCGAGGAAGGCGCGGTCTTCGCCGGCAAATCCTACCAGGACGAAAAAGCAACCGGCCTGAACCCGAAACTGGTCAAACCGGCCGCCGCCGCTCAGCCGAATGGCACCGCTGCAAAAAACCAAGCCGCCGCCTGAACCGCACCAGACTTACGAACGGAGAACAATCCCGATGAAGCACAATCATAACGCTAAACCGAGCGACGCACCAAAGCCCGTTCAGGCTATGCCAAGCGCAAAGGCGAACCCGGCCGATGTCACGATTTCGCACGACAGCGAGTTCACCATCCAAATCACGAAGACCACGACACCGAAAGACATCCGTGAGTGGACAGCGAAGCTCGAGGAACTCGTTGCGCAGAAGAAAAAGCGCGTGCGCGACGATCTCGCCAAACAGGTGAACGGCTTGCTGGCAGACAACGAGTACACGGTTGAAGAGCTGCTCGGTGCCCGCATCCTGCCATCCACGGCCGATCTCGCGGAAATGTCCCGCAAGACCCGCAATGCAGCAAAAGAGCGTGCACTCCAGTCGGCAGCTGCAGCTTAACTCACGTTGCCCTGGCAACGGAGAGAAAAGGGCGGCATGCCGAAACATGCCGCCCTTTTTCCGTTCGGGATCACAAATCCTTGCACAGCCTCAGCGCATCATAGATCGACGCATGGATGTTGCGGCTCGCAACGGCATCGCCAATGCGGAAGAGTTGAAACCCGTCGCCACTCGCATCACCATGCCCGCCACGCGGCCCTCCGTTGATGGTCTGCGGGCGGCCTGCGATCAGCGCGTCATAGTCGACAGCACCCAGATTCCGTGAACGCGGCTTCAACGCAAAGTAGAGTTCATCGAGCGGCTGCGTGCCATGCTCGACAACGATCTGGTCGACCGTCCGTGTCCACGTACGCGGGCCATAGTCGGAGCCAAGAGTCGCCTTCAACGCATTGCCATCACGTTCGGCGGACAACAGCCGTGTGTTGATCGTCACGCGTACGTCATGCTCCGCAAACGCCTCCGCATACTTCACGTGATTGAGCCCGCCGATATCGGCAGCGAAAAAGCGTTCAGGCGTGACGATCTCGAGATCAGCCCCGGCCCGCGCCAGAAACTCGGCAGCGACGAAACCTGCGTGCGCGGCGTTGTCATCGAAAAGCAGCACACGCTCGCCCGGCGCAACATCGCCGGAGAGAATATCCCAGCCCGAGACGACAAGATCGTTGCCTTCGCTCAGGATATCCGTTTGCGGCAGTCCACCCGTCGCCACGATCACAAGATCTGGTTCATCGTTGAGAACGTCGCTCTCGTCCGCATAGGTGTTGAACGTGAACGCGACGTCCTGGCGCTCGCACATCGCCATCCGCCAGTCGATAATGCCAATAAACTCCTTGCGCCGCGCGAGTTGCGCGGAGAGCCGCACCTGCCCGCCGGGCCTGTCGGCCGCTTCGAAGACCCGCACGGCATGACCGCGCGCCGAAAGCACACGCGCTGCTTCAAGCCCGGAAGGCCCCGCGCCGATCACCACAACCTTCCGCTTGTAGTCCGACGTGGGGCGCACAACCTGCGGCATCGTTGCTTCGCGACCCGTCGCAGGATTGTGAATGCAGAGCGCCTCTCCGCCTTCGTAAATGCGATCAAGACAGTACGTGGCGCCCACGCACGGGCGAATATCCTCCTCGCGCCGCTCGGCGATCTTGTTGACGATGTGCGGGTCTGCGATGTGCGCCCGCGTCATCCCGACCATGTCGAGCTTGCCCTCCGCGACAGCATGGCGCGCGGTCGCAACGTCGGGGATGCGCGCAGCGTGAAACACCGGAAACTTTGTCTCCGCACGGATATCGCCGCAAAAATCAATGTGCGGGGCTGACTGCATCCCGTGCACCGGAATCACCTTGGTGAGCGTGGCGTCGCTCTCGACGCGCCCGCGGATGATGTTGAGAAAGTCGACCTTGCCCGATCTGGCCATCCGTCGGGCGATCTCCTTGCCGTCATCCGCAGACAGACCGGCCTCGGACATTTCATCCGCAACCATGCGCACGCCGACGATGAACTTTGCCCCCACGCGCGCCCGGATCGCATCGAGCAACGCGAAAGAAAAACGCAACCGATTGTCGAGCGATCCACCGTAGGCATCGTCGCGGGTGTTGGTCAGCGGCGACCAGAACTGATCGGCCAAATGGCCATACATCTCGATCTCGACGCCATCCAGCCCGCCCGCCTTCATGTGCTCCGCAGCGATCGCATAATCCTCCACGATGCGCGCGATGTCCCAGTCTTCGGCTTCCTTGGGGAAAGCGCGGTGCGCCGGCTCGCGGATCGCTGATGGCGCAATGACTGGCAGCCAGTCACCCTTGTTCCAGTTCGTGCGCCGCCCGAGATGCGTGATCTGCATCATCACCGCACAGCCATGCTCGTGGCAGGCGTCGGTCAGCTCGCGCAGCCACGGTACGATCTCTTCCTTGTAGGCGAGCAGATTGCCGAACGCCTCTGGGCTGTCGCGCGAAACGACGGCCGACCCGGCAGTCATCGTGAGCGCAATGCCGCCTTTCGCTTTCTCTGCATGATAGAGGCGATAGCGCTCCTTCGGCAGTCCGTCTTCCGAATACGACGGCTCATGCGCGGTCGACATGATCCGGTTTTTCAGCGTCAGGTGCTTGAGCTGGTAGGGCTGGAGCAGCGGGTCGTTGCTGGTCATCGATGTCGGGCTCCGTCAGGTAGAACGAGCCCAGTGTGCGCAGGCCGGAGCCTCGACGACAAGCGCCCGGACCGACATCGCCTGTCCGGAACTCACCCGAGCCGCGACAGACCGGACGACGGCGCATCGCCACGCAGTGCCTCGTCTGTTCGCGGTTCTGCTGACACGGTTTCCGAAGCGTCCGGCGCTATGCCGCTCTCCCCGATGCCGTGACCATCACGCGATGAAATCCGCACGATCAACTGCACAAGCGCAAGAACGCCGAATGCCACCAACACCCCGATCGCAAATTCGCTCGCGCCGGACCCGGCGATCCGCACAGCATAATTGACGATGTTGTCGTACTGCAGAACCGCAATTGCACTGGCGAGCAGACCTGCGATCTTGCCAACCGCTTCCAGCGACTTCTCATAGCGGCGATGGAAGAAAAACAGCAGCAGAAGTGCCCAGCCACCAAACAGCAGGCTGAACCCCGGCCCAAGCACGCGGAACAGGCTGTCGCCGTTCGAGCCATAGAGAACCGCCGCGGATTGCAGATAGGCATGGTTCATCACCGGCCAGAACAACATCACGGCCGCACCTGTGAGCACGCCCGTCTCGATGT
>JBCAXC010000289.1:0-3865 GCA_038534255.1 Pseudomonadota bacterium | reverse complement strand
GATACGGTCTCACCGTTCTACGATGCGATGATTGCGAAGCTGATCGCCCACGCACCGGACCGTGACGCGGCGATGAATGTGCTCGAAGCCGCCTTTGGCGACATCCGTATCTTCGGCGTGACGACAAATGCGGCGTTCCTTCATGCGCTCATCGCAAATGAGGCAGTGCGGACCGGCGACATCGATACCGGCTTCATCGCCCGAGAAATCGAAACGCTCGCACCGCAGCCGTCTGCGCCACCGCCGTCTCTTGTTCTCGCTGGGCTGCTCCGAATTTTCGCAAACGAGACCGCGTCTCCGTTCCCGGTGTGGAACGCGAGCGACGCCTTCCAACTGGGCCCGCCGCGCACGCAAACCTTCGAAGTTCTCGTGGATGAGCACCCCCGCACGATTGCGATCCGATGGCAGGACGCTACCGTTATGGCTGCAGACGTAGATGACGGGGGCGCCGTCACGGGTGCGTGGCAATCTCCGATGGCCGATGCCGTCGTTTTTAGCCCGGCACGCGACGTCACCCACGTCTGGCACGGCCTTCGCGGCACCCGGATTGAACGCGATGCGAAGTTCGGCGGCGCAGATGCGGATGTCGCGAGTGACACGCGACTGGTCGCGCCAATCAGCGGGCGCGTGGCCAGCGTCAACGTCGAAGAAGGCGCTCGGGTCGCCATCGGGGATATCGTGGCTGTGGTGGAAGCGATGAAGATGGAACACGTCCTGAAAGCCACCGTGGCGGGTACACTTGCGCGCCTCACCGTGGCGCCGGATGCACAGGTCGCCAAGGGCAACTTGCTTGCCGAGATCGAGCCGGAGGAGCTCTCAGCATGACAGTGCACATCCTCAAGTTGAGCGTCGGCTCGGACAGTCTCGAAAGCCTCGAAGCCTGGCAGCGCATGCGGTTGCGCGGCAAATCCGATGGCGAGCTGGCTCACGTGACGCGGATGTTTCCAAAGCGGCGCGACGAGGTGCTGGACGGTGGTTCGATTTTCTGGGTGATCAAGGGCGTCATCCAGGCGCGCCAGGAGATTGTCGATCTGCGCGCAGTGAAAGGCCACGACGGCATCGATCGGTGTGCGATTGTCTACAAACCGGAATTAATTCCGGTCCGGCCAACGCCACGTCGGCCGTTTCAGGGATGGCGGTATCTCAAGGTCGATGATGCGCCGGTTGACCTCGCGACAGGACGCGGGACGAGCAGCGACATCCCGGCGAGCATGCGTCTTGAACTGGCTGAACTCGGCTTGTTGTAGACGGCGCGCGACGCACGAGCGCGACGCAGTTACTCGGCCGCCACCACGCCAGTTTTTGCCCTGGGCTTGGCGTCGAGATGCGGATACCGCTCCTCCATGACATCGGTCCCCATCACCCGATCCCAGAACCGGAAATAAAGTCCGTAGTTTACGCCGTAGTCATGATGATGAAGGTTGTGATGCGTCGCGGTGATGATGTGGCGCCCGAACACGCCCTTGATCATCCGGTCCGGCAGCACCTCCCAGCCGACATGGTTCAGCACGCTGGCAATCGTCATGATCACCAGCACTGCAACCGCGGCACCCACATGCAATGGCAGCACAAACGCAACGGCCGGCAGCAGCACCGCACCGGAAAGCGACTCCCATGGACTGAACGAGAATGCCGCCCACGGTGTTGGGTCATGCGAGATGTGGTGCGTGCGATGGATTGCCGGAAAGAGTTTCGGGTGATGCATGAGGCGGTGGCTCCAGTAGAACCACGTGTCATGGATCGCGAGGCAGATGAAAATACTGAGCGGGACATACCAGATGTCGGCCGCCGTCAGCCCGGTGTAGAGCGCCGTACCACCGTCAAGAAACACGTCGATGACGATACCGCCCGCGAAACCGTAGATCACCGAGGCGACCAGCGACCAGTTCCGCTCGTGCCGCATCAGTTTGGGGTTAGGCTTGCGTCGCGCCAGCCGCCGCGCCCACACGCTGCGCGCCCCATCCGACCACAGCAGCCAGTGAAAGAAACCCGCCACGACAAAATACCGTGCGGCAATGATCGCGGAGAGCAAAACCGAGGTGATCAGATAATCGACGATCATGTCCGCGCCTCCGTCTCATGCATTGACGATTGGGACGCTAGTCAGATTTGGGCTGCCCGAACATTAGGCCTCTGCGCGCACCCCGGCACACGCAACGTCTGCCTGCGAACCTGCCCCCTGTACGCCTCTTACCCTCGTCAAAGCCCGCCAACATGGTGAAGCAAACGTGAATCCGCGGGGATGGCGCCCCATGGTGCCGCGTTTGATGCAGCCCGGTCACACGCCGCCGAAATGGCGCATAGCGACATCGGAATCCCGCCGCCGCCGCTGGCACGCGATATGCGTCCGCCGGAGCAAAGCCGGACCGTGAGACAGCGCACGCCCGGCACTTGGGCCGCCAGACACGTGGACTTTCTCCGATGCACGCGCACACAACGACTCAGCGACACGCTGGGTTGAACGCCTTACGATCCGCCGTCGTGGGTATCGCAGCCCTCGCCGCTCTCCTGATCCCGACGGCACCGGCTTCAGGGGCGGATAGACAGGCAGTCGCGCAGGCGATCAGCACTGAGGGCCGCATCGCACCTACGTCGAGTCGTGATCGGCATCGCCTTGTCGTGATCGGCGACAGCGTCGGCGCCAACCTCGCGGACGGACTGAAATGGGCGTTTCGACGCTCGGAGTTCATAAAAGTCCGCAAACGCACGAAGGCCGGCACCGGCCTCGCACGGCCAGACGTCTACAATTGGCCGCGTGCGCTGCGGCGTATCATCCGGCGAGATCGCCCCGACATCGTCGTGGTGCTGATCGGTGGCAATGATCGCCAGGACATGCGCCACAAGGGACGTCGCTACGAGCGCTTCTCCAAGCCGTGGGCCCGCGAATATATCCGTCGTCTCGAGCGCTTCGCGAACCAGCTCGAAAAGAGCGGCGCGAAAGTATTCTGGATCGGCCTGCCGAATGTGCGCTCGTCACGCATGACGCGCGATTACCACCGCTTCAATGCCTGGGTGCGACGGGCCGCGCGCAAACGCGGACAGCGTTTCATTCCGATCCGTCATCTCTTCGAGGCGCGTGGCGGTTACAGCGCATACGGGCGCGGCGTCCGCGGCAAACGAGTGCGACTGCGTAGCCGCGACGGCATTCACATGAGCCGCCATGGCTCATATCTCATGGGCCGGCACGTGTCGCAGGAGATTATTGCTGAGCTCCCGGCCCGTATCGTCGGCACAGCGTCCGGCAAACGGGCGGATGCGGCGCGCCGCGACCCCCGCAACGTCCAGTAGCAACACGCCTTCAACTGCGGCGGGTTTTGCGCATCTCACGATCAGGTGATGGCACGTCACTTGCTCGGTTCACGGAGAATTAACGGCGCGTTCACCCCAATTCCTGCGCGCAGGCAGGGCGGGGCAGCCGCCTCCGTGCAGCGACCCTGAGCGAACCAGATGCTTTTCCCGACCGCGGAATTCGGTTTCTATTTCCTCCTTGTGTTCGGCATCGCCTGGGCGCTGATGGATCATCTGAACGCGCGAAAGATCTTTCTGCTCGCGGTCAGCTATCTGTTCTACGGCTGGTGGGATTGGAGGTTTCTCTCCCTGCTGTGCCTCTCATCCGCAATCAACTACGGCGCAGGTCTGTGGCTTGCAGCGCACGGCCAGTCGAAGCGCAGGCGTGAGGTCGTGATCGCAGCGGTTGCAGCCAACCTCGCGATCCTTGGCTTTTTCAAGTATTTCGGTTTTTTCGCGGGCTCGCTCGCAGAGGTGCTTGAGGCGGTCGGCCTCGCCCGCGACGTCACGCTGATGCATGTGATCTTGCCGATCGGCATCTCGTTCTTCACGTTTCAAGGCATTTCGTACGTCCTCG
>JBCAXC010000288.1:0-3889 GCA_038534255.1 Pseudomonadota bacterium | reverse complement strand
GTTATCGCGGAGCGAGAAGCTGCTGGTCATTGCCGCCGCCAGTTTTCATTCGCTCGATGTCGGTGAGCGCGCAGCGCAGCGCAACCGGCCGTCGTGTCGCTGTATACCGCGCGCCCTTGCCTTTTGCGCCCGCACCATTGTGCTCGTCGAGACGCCGGGCAACATCCGTCGCGACACCGGTATAAAGCGTGCCGTCAGCGCACTCGACGATGTAGACGAACCAGGCCATGCAGCGGAGCTAGCGCTGTTCGGCGCTGCGGGCAATTGGCTGATGGTAACGCGCGCCTACGTCCCGTCCCAGACCCGCCAGCCTGATGCCGTCAGATGCTCCTGCGGGCGGAACTTTGTCTTGTAGCCCATCGTCCGCGACCCGGCGATCCAGTAGCCGAGATAGAGATACGGCAGCCCGAGCGTGCGACACCGCGCGATGTGATCGAGGATCATAAACGTGCCGAGACTGGAGCGCGCCCAGGCAGGATCAAAATAGCTGTAGACCATCGAGAGCCCGTCACTCAGTCGGTCCACCAGCGCCGAGGCGACCAGCGGGTTCTCCGGTTTTGCCGGATCACGATCCCGACGCTCGCGATACTCGTAGATGTGCGTCGGCACCGTGCTGTCCTCGATCATCATCGTGAAGTCCATCACGCTCATGTCGGCCATGCCGCCGTCGCCGTGCCGGTCGTCGATGTAGTCGCGGAACAGGTCGTAGTGTTCGCCGGTCACCGAGGCGTCCGCAACCCGCCCTTCCAGCATCCGCGTATTGTTCAGGATGCGCTTCTGCGATCGGCTCGGCGCGAAGGTATCGACCGGCACCCGCACGGAAACGCAGGCCGAACAATTTTGGCAGTAAGGCAGGTAGGCAATGTGTTGCGAGCGACGAAACCCACCACGCAGCATCGTATCGACAAGCTGCGGACTGCGGTCCGGTGTCAGATGCGTGAAGAGCTTGCGCTCGCGCTGACCGGGCAGATAGGGGCACGCCTGTTCAGACGTCACATAGAACTGCGGAAAATTGGAATTCTGCTCGCTCAAGTCAGATCCACCCCTCTCGCGCACCACACGCTATGCATCGGTCCCATCCGGCCTTCATTGACCCGCGGTCACGATGCAAGCGCACGGCCATCACGAATCGTTCAGCGCGCGCGCCACGTCTCGCGCAAAGTACGTGAGGATCCCATCGGCCCCCGCGCGTTTGAACGCCAACAGCGCTTCACCAATGACCCGGTCGCCTTCCAGCCATCCGTTGTCGATCGCCCCGCGCAGCATCGCATATTCTCCACTCACCTGATACGCCGTCGTCGGCACCCCGAACGTTTCTTTCACGCGCTGCAGAATGTCGAGATACGGCATCCCCGGCTTGACCATCACGATATCCGCACCTTCTGCAATATCGAGTGCCACCTCGCGCAGCGCCTCCGCGGTGTTGGCCGGGTCCATCTGATAGGTGCGCTTGTCGCCGACGAGAGCCTTGGTCGAGCCGATCGCATCGCGGAACGGACCATAAAAAGCCGACGCATACTTCGCGGCATAGGACATGATCTGCGTCTGCGAATGAGCGGCCGCTTCGAGCGCTGCGCGCACCGCGCCGATCCGCCCGTCCATCATGTCAGACGGTGCAATGATATCGCACCCGGCCTCAACCTGCAGCACAGCCTGACGGCAGAGGACCTCGACCGTCGCATCGTTGACGATCTCCCCATCGCGCAACAGCCCGTCATGGCCATGGCTGGTGTAGGGATCGAGGGCTACATCGCACAGCACACCGATCTCGATGCCGCGATCCCGGATTTCCCGCACGGCGCGGCACACCAGATTGTCTGCGCTCAGAGCCTCCGTGCCGTCCTCATCGCGCAACTTCGGATCGATGAAGGGAAAGACCGCTACAACGGGGATACCGAGCGATGCGGCCTCGCCAGCCGCATCAGCGACAAGGTCCACGCTCAGCCGCTCGACGCCTGGCATCGAGGGCACAGCCTCACGCGCATTTTCCCCCGCCATGACGAACAATGGCCAGATCAAGTCATCCGGTTTCAGCGCATTCTCGCGCACCAGACGTCGCGCCCAATCCGTTTTGCGGTTGCGACGCAGTCGCACGGCAGGGAAAGCCCCGGGCGTCAACGCCGTCCGGGAGTTGATCTCGATTGGCTTGCTCATCGCGCCACCACCTCTCTCACCGGCTGAACGCTCGTCCAGCCCGCCTTGATGTTGCGCGCCAAGAAGCCCTAAGAGCCACTGGAGTGCAAGCATGCGCCGCCAACGTGAGAGAACCCAGCCGCGATGTCAGCTACGAAGCATGAGCCGTCACCGCATGTTCTTTGCCGTGCGGAAAACGCGTTGGGGCGCATCACACTGGCGCGACCGAAAGCGCTTAACGCCTTGACCAACGCCATGCGGGAGGAAATTTCGCGCGCGCTGACGGCCTGGCAGCGCGACCCGATGATCTATGCCGTCATGATCGACGCCGAGGGCGATCGGGCATTCTGCGCGGGTGGCGATCTGCGCGAAATGCTGGACGGTGTCCGCAGTAATCCGGCGGCAGCGCGTGCTGCACTCGCGGATGAATATCGCCTCAACTGGCAGCTCGACTGTTTCACCAAGCCGATCGTCTCACTGATTGACGGCCTGTGCGTTGGCTCGGGAGTTGGGCTCACCCTGTTCGGCACCCACCGGGTCGCTGGAGAGAATTATTCGTTCGCGATGCCGGAGGCCGCCGTCGGGTTCTTTCCCGATGTTGGGGCGACATGGCCGCTTTCCCGCCTCTCGGGTCACATAGGCCGATATCTCGCAATCAGCGGGCGTTCGATGCTGCGCGGTGATGCGCGGCGCCACGGCCTCGCGACGCACTGCATCCCGGCGCAACAGTTCGAGCAAATTCGCGATGCACTGCGTGACGCCCAACCAATCGACCCGCTGCTGGATGATGCCGACCTACGCCTGCCGCCCGAGACGGACGACGCAACGGCGCAACTCATTGCGGATGCCTTTTCAGCCAGTGACGTCTTCGCAGTACAAGACCGACTCGAAGCTGCAAGACAGGGCACCCGAAGCCAGGAGGTCCGCGCGTTCGCCGATGCGTTGCTCGTCGAACTGCGTCAGCTGTGCCCGATTAGCCGGGCCGTCGCCCATCGCCAGTTGGGCGCCTCCGCCCCCCGCAACATGGAAGAAGCCATCCGCCAGGACTTTCGTCTCGCCGCCCGCATGATCGAGCGTCCGGATTTTGCCGAAGGTGTTCGCGCCATGCTGATCGACAAGGATCACGCGCCCGAATGGTCACCGGCCATGCTGACAGATGTCGCGCCCGCCGCTCTCGACGCACTCTTCGCGACGCATCCGGATTTTGAGATCGATCTGCCCCCACGTCCGCAGGCCATCTCTGCAATCGCATAAACTCTCAAGTTCGCCGCGTTCGCGATGGCCGATCAAGGTGACCGGTCACGACGCAGAGCGTAACGATTTTTTATCCATTCCGCTTAAGCCAGCGTTAGCGGCGCACCCGTAGTCTCGCCCGACAACAAGAAGACTAAAATCACGCGTCAAATGTTACGGGCAGGGTTATGAGCAATGTCATGGACACCCTCCGTCCGTCGGACCTCGATGAGGAAACCGGCCTTCGGAGCGAATATCTGAATTCCTTGCGTCTGATCGAGCGTCTTCATCGCTTGCTTCTGGACGTCATCAAGAACGAATTCGACAGAATGGGATGGTCGGACATCAACAGCGTCCAGGCCCTTCTCCTCTACAACATCGGATCGGCAGAGCTGACCGCCGGCGAGCTGAAAAGCCGCGGCTACTATCTTGGCTCGAATGTCTCCTACAACCTGAAGAAGCTGGTCGACGGCGGCTACATTGATCACAAGCGGTCGAAGACGGATCGTCGTTCAGTGCGCAT
>JBCAXC010000287.1:0-3895 GCA_038534255.1 Pseudomonadota bacterium | reverse complement strand
ACCTGCAGTACGGCGTCCGGCGGACAGGGCCCGCAGCTTCTGTCACTTGCAGAGGGAAAAGCTGGACTGGATGAGGCGTCGCCCTTTGTTTGGGCTGTGAAGAACTCCGGGCATGTTCCGGCGGTGCAGGATGCGCGGGATGTGGTCTCCAGGCAGGACGACGACGAGTATCGGCGCCTTCTCTATGTTGCCATGACGCGTGCCCGCGATCGGCTTTACATCGCGGGGTATCATGGTGCACGCCCGCCGACGCAGCGGGCTTGGTACACGCTTCTCTCGGATGCGCTGAAGCCCGACATGGTCGAGCTGTCAGACGCCGACGGTCGTACGATCTGGCGGCTGGATGGTGGTGACCCTGCGACGGACAAGGGTGTTGCAACGACGGACAGTGGCGATCGCGGTGGCGCTGCCGCAGTTGATCAACTTCCCGACTGGTTCGATACGCCCGTTGCCGACGAGCGGGTTGAAACGATCCCGATCATGCCCTCCCGCATCGTGGCCGCGGAGGAAGATATTGTCCCTGGCGCCGTCGGGCTGGCGGATCTTGCGGCCGAGGCTGCCCGATCGCCGCTTGTTGCGCGGGATCAGCGACGTTTTCAACGCGGGGTCATGACCCATGCGTTGCTGCAATATCTTCCCGACTTACCACCGGATGCGCGGCGCGCTGCGGCGGAGCGTTATGTTCTTTCGCGCGGCGGTGATTTGCCGGAACGGTTACGCCTCAGCATCGTCGACGAGACGATTGCGATCACGCAAAGCGATGCGCATGCGGTGCTGTTCGGGCCGGGTTCGCAGGCGGAAGTGGCGATCGCCGCAGAGGTCGAGAACCCGGTGGCTGGCGGTCGACCGCTGTCGGTCGCCGGGTCGATCGACCGGTTGGTGGTCAGCGATTCGGTGGTGCACTTCGTCGACTACAAGACCAATCGTCCGGCGCCAATCGCAGAAGACGATGTGATCCGGCCGTACCTCGTCCAGCTCGCTGCCTATCGGCTCGTGCTGCGCCGCCTTTATCCTGACCACGAGATGCGAGCCTCGCTGTTGTGGACGGACGGCGCGCGAATCATGACAATTGCGGGCGAGCGGCTGGATGCGATCGAGCCACTTCTGTGGACTGCGACATCCCGCCTTGAACAGGCCGCACCCGCCTCTTACGTGACAGTCAATGGCCCGGAGCGGTGATCGCGCCGCCTGGTTGCACCCCGCACTATGGAGATTCTCATGACCACATCAGCAGTAACCGACAGCAGCTTCGAGGCCGATGTCCTGAAGGCGAGCACACCGGTCGTCGTGGACTTCTGGGCGGAGTGGTGCGGACCGTGCAAAGCGATTGGCCCGGCGCTCGAGGAGATTGCGACGGAGATGGGCGACAGCGTCAAGATCACGAAAGTGAACATTGACGAAAACGCCGACCTCGCGACGAAGTACAACATTCGCTCCATCCCGACGCTGCTCGTCTTCAAGGACGGCGAGGTCGTTTCCCAGCAGATGGGTGCGCTGCCAAAGAGCAAGCTTGAGGACTGGATCAAGCAAAGCGTCTGACGCTTTGGTGGAGTGAGGTTTTTACTCCCTCCATGCGTTCACAGTCAGAGACGATCAGAGTCCGGTGCGTGCGCCGGGCTCTTTTTTTGTGTCCGGCATGATCTCGAGAACGTGCGCGGCGAGCTGGAACGACCCGCAAATGAGGATGCGTGCCGGATGCGCTGACTGTCGTGCGATCCACTCAAGTGCACCGGGAACGCCTGACATGGCGTGGGCTTCGATGCCGTTCGCTTCCGCCGCGCCGACGATGGCCGTGCGTCGCGCGGGGGCAGCGGTTGCGTTCTCGCGCTCCGGCAATGGTACGGCGGCGACGGTGCGCACGAGGCCGCGGAATGGACGGAGAAAAATGTCCGGGTCTTTTGAGGCCAGCATCGCGGTGACAAGGTAGATCGGCATCGGACTGGCTTCATCCATGTCGGCGAGTGCGCTGGCGAGCACAATGGCTGCGTCTGCGTTGTGACCACCGTCGAGCCAGACCTCCGATCCCTGCGGAAGCTCGGCGTCCGGAAAGCGTGAGATGTCGAGCGGCTGGAGGCGTGCAGGCCATATGACATTGGCAAGGCCACGCTCCACCGTGCTGTCGGGAAGCGGCGCGGCGTCGAGGCGGGACATTGCGAGCCCTGCGGCTGCGATGGCGACGCCTGCGTTCTCGATCTGATAGCGCCCAGCGAGCGACGGGAGTGCCAGATCGCGCAGGCTGTGTTCGTTCTGAAAGACGAGGCGGCCGTGCTGCTCGAATGCGTCCCAGTCGCGGCCTGCGGTGTGGAGCGTCGCGCCGAGGCCGCCTGCGATGCGTTCGATCGTGCCGAATGCGTTATCGGGCTGTCGCGCAACGACGACAGGCACGCCCTTGCGCAGGATCCCGGCTTTCTCGCGCGCGATGTCGGCGACGTCGCTGCCGAGAAACTCGGCGTGATCGACGGAAATGGGGGTGATGATCGTCAGCAACGGTTTCGCCACGACGTTGGTCGCGTCAAGCCGCCCGCCGAGGCCGGTCTCGAGGAGAACGATGTCCGCCGGATGCTCGGAGAACGTGAGGAATGCGGCGGCGGTCTGGGCTTCAAAGACGGTGGGCGGTGTTGCGAGGTCGCTGGCGTGGATGCGCGCGAGGAGCTTTGCGTGTGCGCTCTCAGTGATGGGCGTGCGTGCGCCATCGCCCTGCGCCAGCATCAGCCCGTCGTTTGGCGTGTGGAGCCACGGCGAGGTGTAGGTGTGGACGCGCTTACCGGCAGCTTCGAGGATCGCGGCGAGGAGTGCGATCGTCGAGCCCTTGCCATTTGTGCCGGCGACGTGAATGACCGGAGGTGTGTTGTCCTGCGGATCATCGAGCGCGCTGAGCAATGCGTGCATGGTGCCGAGTGTCAGATCGATCGGATCGCGCGAGACAGATGCGGCGCGCGCGGCGATTGCGCGAAGCAGGTCCTGCGTTGACGCATTGCCCGCGCCCTGGTCCGTCTCGTGCGGCGCGTCTGGCATCGGGAAATAGTCCGTTCGGGATTTGAACGTCAGGAAAACACTTCACGAGTGCGCTGAATGGAGGCGGCGAACGCGGTCTTGGTGACTATTCCGCTGGTGGGGTGACGCGTTGCGTCGGTTCTATCGGCGACACCTCTTCGGCGGGCATCATGTCGTCTCCGCTCTGCCCATCGGTGTGTGCGATTTCGTCCGGCGCGCAGCCATTGGCTGCGTGAGCGGTCGAATGGTCGAGGCCGTTTGCATGACCGTTGGCATGTGCCGGTATCGCGACAACCTCGGCCGCGTGCGCCGGTTCTTTCATCAGCAACCGGCACACACGTGCCAGCGTATCGCGCATATCGTGGCGGTGGACGACCATGTCGACCATGCCGTGCTCAAGCAGATACTCCGAGCGCTGGAAGCCTTCCGGAAGTTGCTCACGGATGGTCTGCTCGATGACCCGCGGGCCAGCAAACCCGATCAGCGCGCCCGGCTCAGCTATGTGAACATCACCGAGCATGGCATAGGACGCGGTGACGCCGCCGGTCGTCGGGTGCGTGAGGACGACGATATACGGCAGACGCTTCTCGCGGAGTTTTTGTATCGCGACCGTCGTGCGCGGCATCTGCATGAGGGAGAGTATTCCCTCCTGCATGCGCGCCCCGCCGGATGCTGCGAACATGATGAAGGGTGCGCCAAGTTCGACCGCGCGGAGCATACCGGTGACAACTGCTTCGCCGGCGGCCATGCCAAGCGATCCGCCCATGAACTTGAAGTCCTGTACCGCTGCGACGGTCGGCAGGTCTGCGAGCATGCCTTCGCCGATCAGCACGGCGTCATCGAGACTGGTCTGGTCGCGCGCGGCTTTCAGGCGATCCGTGTAGCGCTTCTCATCGCGGAA
>JBCAXC010000286.1:0-3908 GCA_038534255.1 Pseudomonadota bacterium | reverse complement strand
CGAGACCGGCAGGCGAAAGAGCGCGCTGCGGATGACAAGTCCCGCATGATACCCGGCCACGTGGGTGAACTGATATCCGCCCGTCACATCTCCGATCGCGTAGACGTGTTTGTTGCTGGTCTTGAGCCCGGCATTCACCTTGATGCCCCGCTTGTCGAAGTCGATCCCGGCCTTTTCGAGATCGAGCCCGTCGACATTCGGCGCACGTCCGGTCGCGACCAGCAGATGCGATCCGCGTACGGTTTCCTCGACACCATCGCTCAGCACGTGCGCCTCGATGGAGCCGTCGGACGCCTGCGAGATGCGCTGCACGAGCGTATTTTCGCGGATTGTCAGACCATCCTCGCGCAACCGCTTGAGCACGATCTCCGTCAGTTCAGGGTCATCCTTGCCGAGCGCTTTCTGACCTTCGAGCACAGTCACCTGACTGCCGAGCCGCAAATGCGCCTGCGCCAGCTCCATCCCGATCGGCCCGCCACCAATGACGATCAGATGTTCAGGCCGGATGTCATTCTCAAAAATCGTTTCGTTGGTGAAATAGGGCACCGCGTCGAGCCCAGGGATCGGGAAGACGAGCGGCGACGAACCAGTCGCAACGACGAAGCGGCGCGCCTTGATCTTCTGGTCGCCGGCCATGACCGTTTTGCCGTCGATGAAGCGACCCGCAGTCGTGATGACATTGACGCCAAGACCGGTGAAGCGCTCGACACTGTCATTCGGCTCGATCGCGGCGATAACATCGCGGATGTGCTGGCGCACTTGCGTGCGGTCGACCTGCGGCGAGACCGGCGTAACACCGAAGGGATTTTGCGCACGCATCGTGTGGACATGCTTGGACGCCGCGATCAGCGCTTTGGAGGGCACGCACCCGTAGTTGAGGCAGTCGCCGCCCATCTTGTGCTTCTCGAGCAGCACAACCGAGGCACCGAGTTGGACCGCGCCAGCGGCAACCGAAAGTCCGCCGGAACCGGCTCCAATGACACACAGGTCAGGGGTGAGGGTATCGCTCATGATTGTCTTTCTCCGCGCGCAGGCCGCGCCGCTATGTCAGCGAACATTGCTGAGAGGTTGTCAGGGTTGGAAGGGTCGAGCGCAAGCGCTGCAAGGTCTGGGCATCCGCGAGAACTTGGGCGACATAGGCAAAGCGCCCAGGCGCCGTGCTCAAGCCCCGGCTGGACGCCCCGGTTCCTTGCGAAAGCGCTTCACCACGATCGGGATCAGCGCAACGATGGCAAGCGCAATGCCGGCATAAATCAGCTCGCGGCTGACGAGTTGCGCCAGGTCGATAGAGTAGCTGCACGCATCAGCGCCGTTCTCCGCGACACAGCCTGCATGACGTGCGTTCTCCGCTTCGAGCGGCGCGCCAAGACTTGCGCCGACCAGCGAGTAAGCGGAGGTGCCGGGGATGATGCCAAAGAGCGTTCCGAAGAAGTAGGTCCGCAACGGTACGCCAAGAAACGCCGGCGCGAGATTGACCACGACGAAAGGAAACGCCGGCACGAGACGGAGAAACAACATGTAGCTGAGCGCGTTCTCGCGAAATCCGGCCTTCAGCTTGTCGAGCCAGGGGCCCGCAGTCGCGGAGAGCGTTTCGCCAAGCGAGGATTTGGCGATCAGAAAAATCAGCGTGGCGCCAAGTGTCGCCGCAAGAACGGTCGCCGGAATACCGACGTAAGGGCCAAACAGCAGCCCGCCGGTCAGGGTCATGATGAGACCGCCCGGCAACGAGAGCGCAACCACAGCAACATAGGCCGCCATGTAGACAGCGAGCGCCAATACAAAGTTGGCCGCGATGAAGTCTTGCATCGCGCCATAGTTCTCGCCGATCGTCTGCAGAGACAGATACTTGTGCCAGCCCATCGCGAAGACGAGGGCCATGAGCCCCACAATCGCAATCAGAGGTGCAAAGCGCTTGAGCCGGCTTCCGGACGCCGACGCCTCTTTGGTGGTGCGCGTCGTCACGTCGTCGCTTGGTCCGTCATTTGGGGTCATGTCTGTCACTTCACTTGCGATGGTCATATCCATGGTCCGCCGTGGCTTGATGATGTCACGGACGATCTCGCAGACGCCAAGGTTTCGATGTGTGACTCGTGTCACATTGACGCCCGGGCCGATGCTCAGAACTGCTCACAGGTCATCACGTCTGCGTGTGAGATCAGTGACGTTCGATCGTAAGCCTTCCACGCCGCGCCACAGACACTGTCGCACTGACCGAGTCAAAACGCCGATCCTGTTCGAAGACAGGACCGGCGCTTGAAGTCAGCAAGGCTGTGCGCGTTGAGACGAACGACTACTTCGTGTCGTTGAGCGACCAGTCATAGTCATAGCCTGAAATGTCATTCCGCGCGGTCAGCGTGGCTTTCAGTTCCGGCTCGGCATACTTCGCAGCATGCGCGATGACGCCGGCTTCGCTGTCACCGAAATCTTCCTGGAACCAGCTGTAGATTTTTGATGCGCGCACGCGGCCGTTAGCAACCGTGAAGCCGCGCGGGCTGTTCACGTAGTCGCGCGCGGCCGCATCAAGTTGCGCCTCGAGCGTCGGTCCGACAAACGCCTTGCGCTGCAGGTTCGGACACCCGATCGATGCGCAGTTTACTGCGTAATGGACCCGCGGGTCCTTGAAGGTGCCGCGCATGATGACGTGCTCGATGTCATTGAGGCTAAGCTCAAGCCCGTTCACCTTCGTCACCTTCTTGTCCCACGGACCATTGGAGAAGAAGCCGGAGATGTCGATGTCCCGGATCGTGGCGACTGGATAATGCTCGAGCACGATGTCGATCGTCTTCGCATTGTAGAGATTGGCCCAATACGCGAACTGCGCGTCTTTGCTCAGCGTCGTCGGATCGAGCGCCGTGATTTGTGCCAGGTAGCCTTTGAGCGCTGTGTGGCCGTCAGCCTTGAAGGCAGCGTAATCAACGCTGTTGAGCCCGCTGGCGGCCGGCTTGACGTACGCCTGGAGTAGTTCTGTCCAGGCCGAGTGGTTAGCGGTCGCGTCTCCGTACTTGTCAAAAGACGCGGCAATGTCCTGCGCGGCGGCCGGCGTCGCGGCAATGACGATGCCGAGCGATGCGGCGACGAAAGCGCTGCGCATCGTGCGCGACACCGCGCGTGTGAACGCAGTCAGGGGTGCGAGGGCGCGGGGCGAAAGAGTGGGTGAGGGGGACGTGATGGTCATGGGGGGATGAGCCTCCTTTGAACCGGGCAGAGATGCCCGTATTGCTGTTTGAATATGGCCATACCCGATTTCGCGGCGCACGAGACGTCGCCGCAACATGTCTCGCATCATCGTGATACTGCGTCATCGCGAAGGACGAGGCTCACAGACACAACGCACGCTCGGCAATCCGCAACCGCGAGACCCGGACCAAATCTGCCAAAAACGCCCCGAGAAACCGCGCTTTTCTGATTGCGTCGCGACGGCGCCCGGCATATATCCCGCGCATCGCAACAGATCTGCGCGTTGTGCAGCCGGGCCCAAGCGATGGGTCGACGGCGCGCACGCATTTTCGCCGAGCCGGAGAAGACCGATGAAGAGAACATTCCAGCCATCAAACCTCGTGCGCAAACGGCGTCACGGGTTTCGCGCACGCAAGGCGACAGTCGGCGGACGCAAGGTGTTGGCACGGCGCCGGGCCAAGGGTCGTAAGCGGCTCTCAGCATAACCGCCGGCGGGCCGATACGGGCGTCAGTCACGCCTCTGACACGCCTCTCAACAACGCCAGAGACGTATCCGGGCGGACCTTCTGTCGTGCTGCGCGGTGGATTGAAGCTTGATACCAACAATCAAGAAGCGCCGTGACTTCCTCGCGGTGCGCGGCGGTGCACGCGTATCGACACGCGCGTTTGTCCTTGAAGGGCGCGCACGCCGGAAACGGCCGGATACGTCTCTGGCGTTGTTGAGAGGCGTG
>JBCAXC010000285.1:0-3916 GCA_038534255.1 Pseudomonadota bacterium | reverse complement strand
CATCATTCGGCTTGCGACGGGTCGCATCGCGAAACGCGTCCTTCAGCTCAGGCACGGCATCGACGATGTTTTCGCCCTGGAGGTCGGTCGGCGTGGTGCCCAGCAGATGCGCCGCCGCCCGGTTCACCGCATCGATACGCCCATCCATGTCAAGGCCGAGCACACCGGCGGACACGCCCGAGAGAACCGCCTCGATGAAGTGTCCGCGTTCGGTCAGCCGCTCGTTCGTCGAGAGCAACTCGTTGCGTTTCACCGCCAGTTCGCTGGTCATCTGATTGAAGGTGTTCGCGAGGTGAGCGAAATCCCCTTCCCGCGTTTTCACCGGCACACGCACATCCAGTTTGCCGTCAGACACATCCTGCGCCGCACCGATCAGTCGCCGCACCGGCGCGACCAGCGCATTGGCAAACCACAGCCCGATCCAGATCGCCGCAAGCAGCAGCGTAAGGGCGACCATCAGGTACATTAGACCAAACGCGATCTGCACCCCGGCCCGGCGCTGCTCCAGCGCGCCATATTCCGCCACACCGTCACGCGTCAACCGCAGGTGGCGCAGCACCTTGCTGTCGACGAGCCGGGAGACATAGAGATAGGTGTTCTCGCGCGTGGTCAGTTTCTGGATGACGGCGACGCGGTTGCGACTGCCGGGCGAGATGCTGACGGCTGTCCCGCCAATCGCCTCCTGCAACGCGGACCGCGGTGGCGCGATATAAGCCGCAGACTTCGACTGTACAGCGGATGAGAGAACTTTTCCCTCCGCGTCAATCAGATAAGCCAACTGTATACCGCGAATGCCCGCCTGCTGGGAGAGCACAAGCCCTTCGCCGTTCGCGGGGATCTCCGACTCATCAAGATCGCGCGCCATGGCGATCCCGTCCGCGCGGAGCACCTGCCCGTGCTCCTGCACGTAGGCTTCAGCAACCTCCAGCGAGTTCGAAATGATCGCCTGCGTGCGCTGGGAGAACCAGTTGTCGAGGCCGCGATCGAGCGAGATCGACGCAAACAGCGCCAGGATGATTGCGGGCACCGTCGCGATAACGCTGAACAGACCAACGATCCGCGCGTGCAGCCGGGAGGCCGCCGCCCGTCGTTGACGTGCCCGCAGCAACTCGATCGCCTGCCACGTAATCACCCCGATCGCCATGGCAATAAGGAGCGCATTCAGCGCGAGCGCCGTCGTGACCACTGAGTGCGTCGGGCGGAGCGGCGTAAGACCAGTCAGGATCAGCCCGGTCGCGAGCGCCGAGATGAGTGAGAGCGGAATAACCGCGAGCCCAAACCAGAAGGCCTGACCGTTCGCGTCGGCTGCCGAACGCAGCTTCTCGCCCAGCCGTTTGAGGCGTTCTCGCAGCCGCTCCAGCGTCACGTCCGCCCCCAATTCACTGGCGAACCCACGCAGTTTAAATGTGGCAGCGGCATCACAGGTGTGGCCTCGCAGGCGATGAAAACGGGGCTGGATGCCTGCGATGGTGTCTTTCGCGAGACACTCGGCAACGGCAACCCAAACAAGGACGGCACCAAAGACACAAATGTGTCTATTTTGGAACAACCGTGTTTGTGGGTGCACGACTCTTTTTCAGGCCGAGCGTGACCGCTTTCAGCGCGTGAATCCCATTTGTCAGAAGTCAGGCAGGCGAAATTCCACGAACCACCGTGATCCCCAGCTCTCTGATCTTCTTGCGCAACGTATTGCGGTTCAGCCCCAGCAGCTCTGCCGCCTTGATCTGATTGCCGCGCGTCGCCGTCAGTGCGGCGGTGATCATCGGCACTTCAACCTCATGCAGGACCCGCTGGTAGAGGCCCGCTGGCGGGAGACTTCCTGCAAAGCCGGCGAAGTAGTGATCCAGATAGCTCTCGGTAAACTCGCCAAGCGTGGCGTTGTCTCCACCACTCGCCATCACATCAGGCGCCGCAACGGAGGAAAACTCCGCCATCACGGCATCACGCGTAATGGTGTCATGCGGAGAGAGCGCCGCAAGCCGTTGTACGACATTCTCCAGCTCACGCACGTTGCCCGGCCACGTGTGTGCCGCAAGCGCCTCGATCGCCTGTGCATCGAACATCCGGTCGGGCATCCCGCTCTCGCGACCATGACGGAGGAAATGCGCGACGAGATCAGGGATGTCATCGAGACGTTCGCGGAGCGGCGGCAAGCGCAGCGGCACGACATTCAGGCGGTAGAACAAATCCTCGCGGAACATGCCCTGCGCGATTTGCTGCCGTAGATCGCGGTTCGTCGCCGCGATAATCCGGACATCTGTCCGGAGAGACACGCGCCCGCCGACAGTTGTATATTCTCCCTCCTGGAGGACACGCAGCAATCGCGTCTGCGCCTCCATCGGCATATCACCGATTTCATCGAGGAACAGCGTCCCGCCTTCGGCCTGCTCGAAGCGTCCGATGCTGCGCCCCTGAGCGCCGGTAAAGGAGCCCTTCTCGTGGCCGAACAACTCACTCTCGATCAGTTCGCGCGGAATGGCCGCCATGTTGATCGCAACGAACGGTGCACGGCGTCGAGGAGAATAATCGTGCAGCGCGCGGGCGACGAGTTCCTTGCCTGTGCCGCTCTCCCCGAGGATCATCACGGTGAGGTCCGACTGCGTCAATCGCGCCATCACGCGATAGATTTCCTGCATCGCTGCCGAACGACCGACAAGCGGCAGATCATCTCCGCCTTCCTGTGTGGCCTGTTGCGTTTGCGGGCGTGGCGCCTCCAGTGCGCGATCGACGACCGCAAGCAGCTCATTCAGATCAAACGGTTTCGGGAGATACTCGTACGCACCATGCTCAGCAGCAGTCACAGCCGTGAGCAGCGTGTTCTGCGCGCTCATCACAATCACCGGGAGATCGGGCCGGACCTTTTTGATCCGCGGCAGCAGATTGAAAACATTTTCATCCGGCATCACCACATCGGTGATGACCAGATCACCCTCCCCCTGGCTCGTCCATCGCCAGAGCGTCGCTGCATTGCCGGTCACCCGCGGGACATGCCCAGCACGCGCAAGCGCCTGGTGCAGGACGGTGCGAATAGCGGTGTCGTCATCAGCGACCAGCACGTTGCCCATCACTCGGCATCCTCTTCAAGGGTCTCGGCTCCATCGCCCACATCACGGCCCTGGCTCGCGGTCGCACGTGTCAGGTCCGCATGCATCGGCATCAGGATGCGGAAAACGGTCTTGCCAGGTTCGCTGTCGCACTCAACGACGCCGCCGTGGTCGTGGATAATCTTGCTGACGAGCGCGAGCCCCAGACCGGAGCCCGTCCGCTTCGTCGTCACGAACGGATCAAAAAGGTGCGCACGAATTTCATCCGCAATGCCCGATCCATTATCCTCAACCGTGATCATCAACGGCAGGCTGACGCGCTTCCTCGTGCCCGGCAGTGTCAGATGCACGCCTGGACGGAATGAGGAGGTCAGACGAATGCGCCCGTCCGCACGATCCGGACCGATCGCCTCGGTCGCGTTTTTCACGAGGTTGAGCACGGCCTGAATGAGCCGATCACGATCCCCCGCAAGCGCCGGAAGTGAGGGATCAAACTCGCTCTCGAATGTCACGTGGTTGGCAACACCCGTCTCCGACAGGCGGCGGACATGGTCGAGCACACTGTGGATGTTGACCGGGTCATGCGGAAAAGGGCGCTCGTCGCCAAAGACTTCCATACGATCGACGAGATCACGGATGCGATCCGTTTCGGTGCAGATCAACTGGGTCCACGCGCGACCGTCATCATCCTGCGTCATTTCCAGCAGCTGCGCCGCACCCCGGATACCGGAGAGCGGATTTTTAATCTCGTGCGCAAGCACTGATGCCAATCCCGATACAGATCGCGCAGCGGCCCGGTTTGTCACCTGCCGCTCTATCATCTGCGCCATACTGCGCTGCTGGAGGACGAGAAGCAGGTGCTCCGGCTTTTC
>JBCAXC010000284.1:0-3922 GCA_038534255.1 Pseudomonadota bacterium | reverse complement strand
CGGCGCAGCAGCTCCATGCCGTCCATGCGAGGCATCTTGACGTCGAGCACGGCGAGGTCCGGTGCGTCTTCGCCGAACGCGTCGAGCGCAGAGGCACCGTCGTTGTAGGTACGCACCTTGAAGCCTTCGGCTTCGAGCCCCATCCGCAGCGTTGAAAGAATGTTCCGGTCGTCATCGACAAGGGCGATGGTGTTGTTCGTTCTCATGAATGTCCCCTTCACGAACATGTCTGCCCCAGGCCCCGGCTCCTCGCAGGTCGTCCCCGCCGCGCGGCAGGACCGGTCGTTAGGAGTTGGAGATGGGCGAAATGTGACGATGACACGATCGCCGTCGGCGGCTGAACGTTAACTGAACATGTGCGCTGAGTAAATTTCAGGAATCATCGGCTGGCGCGATGTGCGCCGACAACCCGCAACCGACATCAGGCATCCGCGCCCATGGGCAGTTATCCCACGCGATTGCCATCGGATCGAGCCATGATCAGCTTTCGGGCGATGTTCCAGTTGATTGTCGAGTTGCGACATTGCATACCGCTTTCCGCACATTCGCAGCGAATTGGGGACGCGCAAACCGCTGACGACGTCTGGCATCCGACATGCACGTTTTTGGCGCGTCGCGCCCTGAAACGCACTGCATGTCGTAGATGATGCCGGACTTCCGTGCCACGACATACGACATCGTCAGGTTGCGCCACCTTGCTCTTTGGGACTTGCCCATCATCATGACGTCGAAGTTGTTCACACCCGCCGCCACCGCGACCATCCATGCCAATCAATCGGCTGACAGGCTGCTGGCTCTCGCGCTGGAGCGCGGCGAGGGCAAGCTGGCATCCACCGGTGCGTTCGCTGTAGAGACCGGTCAGCACACCGGCCGGTCCGCCAGTGACAAGTTCATCGTTCAGGATGCCGAGACCACACAAACCGTCTGGTGGGACAACGCCAAGTCGATCACGACGGCCCAGTTCGACGCACTCTATGAAGACTTCGTCGCCCATACTGACGGCAAAGAGCTGTTCGCGCAGGATCTCTGGGGCGGCGCCGACGCAGAGCATCGACTGAACGTCCGGGTCTTCACCGAGTTCGCCTGGCATGCACTGTTTATCCGCTATCTTCTGCGCCGCCCGGAAGCAGCGGACCTCGAAGGCATGACGCCCGAGTTCACGGTCGTCGACTTGCCGAGCTTTGAGGCGGACCCTGCCCGACACGGCGTATCCAGCGAGACCGTGATCGCCTGTGACATGACACGGCGCATCTTTCTGATCGGCGGCACGTCCTACGCCGGTGAGATGAAGAAGTCGGTGTTCTCGTTCCTGAACTATCTGTTGCCAACGCGCGGCGTCATGCCGATGCATTGCTCCGCAAACGTCGGCGCGAACGGCGACGCCGCGGTGTTCTTTGGCCTGTCCGGCACGGGAAAGACGACGCTATCGAACGACCCGGCCCGCCAGTTGATCGGCGACGACGAACACGGCTGGTCCCCGAACGGCATCTTTAACTTCGAGGGCGGTTGCTACGCAAAGACGATCAACCTCTCAGCCGAGGCTGAGCCGCTGATCTGGAAGGCGACCAATACGCCCGGCACGGTGCTCGAGAATGTCGTGCTTGCAAACGACAACACACCGGACTTCGACGACACATCCCTGACGCCGAACGCCCGCTCCGCCTATCCCATGCACTTCGTGGACAATGCGAGCGAAACAGCGGCAGCCGGTCATCCGAAAACCATCGTGATGCTCTGCGCCGACGCTTTCGGCGTCCTGCCCCCGATCGCGCGTCTCAGCCCCAGCCAGGCGATGTATCACTTCCTCTCCGGCTACACCGCGAAAGTGGCCGGGACAGAAAAGGGCATGGGTAATGAGCCCTCCGCAACCTTCTCGACCTGCTTCGGCGCTCCCTTCATGGCGCGCCATCCAAGCGAGTACGGCAATTTGCTGCGCAAGCTGATCGCGGAACACGACGTCAACTGCTGGCTGGTCAACACCGGCTGGACGGGCGGACGCTACGGTGAGGGCAGCCGCATGCCGATCCGCGCGACCCGCACGCTGCTCAACGCAGCACTCGCTGGCGATCTCGACCGCCAGGATATGCGGCGTGATCCGGTCTTCGGCTTCGAGGTTCCAATCTCGGTCGAGGGCGTAGAGGACAGAATTCTCGATCCGCGTCAGACCTGGGGCGATCCGTCCGCTTATGACGCGCAGGCGCTCGAACTTGTCACCATGTTCACGAAGAACTTCGAGATCTTCACGGCGCACGTCGACGATGCCGTCCGCGCGGCGGCCCCGGCCCTGCCCCAAGCCGCCGAGTGACGTCCGCCGCGTTCAGCCAAAGCTTGACAGAAACATCTGCACTGCGCCCGGCACCATAAGGGCCGTCAGCACGATGCCGCCGAGCGCACCGCCAAGATGCGCCTCATGCGCGATGCCGTCACTCGACGTGCCCGTCGCGTAAATCGAATAGGCGAGATAAAGCCCGGCATAGAGAAACGCCGGAACACCGACCGGCGCAAAGAAGATTGCGAGTTCCGCAAGCGGTGCAAGCAGGCAGAAGCCGAACACCACGCCCGAGACAGCGCCAGACGCGCCGATCGACGAATAGTGCAGCGAGGTGCGCTTCACCCAGAGCGAGATCCCGTTCGCCGCAAGCTCTGAGCCGAAGTAGAGCACGAGGAAGCCGAACGAGCCGAGCGTCGCCTCCATGGTCGGGCCAAAGAAGAACAGCGTCGCCATATTAAAGAGGAAGTGCGTCGGGTCGGCATGCAGAAAGCCGGAGGTGACCACCCGGTGCCATTCACCGCCGCGCAGGATGCTGCCAACCTGTAGCGACCAGCGATTGATCAGCCCGCTGTCGACAAAAAACGCATAGCCGCTGATGAGTACGTTCGCGAAAATGATCGCATACGTGATCGGAAACCGCGCGAAATCCAGTTCACTCATCGACCGTCCCCCGATCAGTGTGAGCAGAGCGCCAGCGCACCGCCCTCATCGAAGGCTCAGGCATGCGCGCTTGCGTGATATGTGAGCCCTTGCACGCTGGCAACCGGAAGCGCAGCGTCTGCCGTCAGTTACCATCGTCCTTGAAGGCATCGGCAGTCAGAAGCGCCTCAAAGGCAATGCCTGCTGCCGCGAAATTGTCACCCGCACCCTCCTGCCGATCGACGATCGTGATCACGCGCACGACATCCGCGCCGTCTGCCTTGAGCGCATTGACCGCCTTGATGGCAGAACCACCCGTCGTCGTGACATCCTCGATCACGATCACCCGCTTGCCCGCCATCGTCTCATCGACAGCGAGGCCCTCGACCAGCTTTTGCGTGCCATGTTCCTTCGCCTGCTTGCGCACGAAGAAGGCCTGCACCGGTGTGCCTGCGGCATGGCTTGCCGTCGCAACGCAGGTTGCGAGAGGAACCGCGCCCATCTCCAGCCCGCCGATGAGATCGATCCGGTCCTCCGCGATACGCGAGAGAACCAGCGACGCGATAAGATGCGCACCTTCCGGATGCAGCATCGTCGGCTTCATGTTGAAGTAGAAATTCGACGTCCGACCGGACGCGAGCTTCATCGCGCCGCCAGTGGAAAACGACCGGTCCCGGATAATCTCGATCAGGCGATTGCGATCCGCGCTCATGGCAGCTCCCTCCGTTACGGCTCCCGCACCGTTCTCAGTGTCCCGGTCGTGAAGTCAATCGAAACGCCGGGTCGCGCGCCGACATCCACAGCAATCCGCGGCGGCAGAGTGGTCGCAATGCCCACCAGCATGCGAGATGGACCGCTGAACGATACGCACGCAGACGCGTTCACTCCGGACAGAAACCCGAAAAGCGAGTTGCACCATGACCCTGCTGGACATCATTGCGGCGCTGCTCGGTCTGGCCGCTGCCTTCGGGTTCATCAATCACCTCTATCTGCGCCTCCCGCACACCATCG
>JBCAXC010000283.1:0-3922 GCA_038534255.1 Pseudomonadota bacterium | reverse complement strand
TGATTTTCACGATCGAGCCAATGGTGAATCTCGGTCGACCAAAAGTGAAAGTGCTCAACGATGGCTGGACGGCCGTGACGCGGGATCGATCACTCTCAGCGCAGTTTGAGCATTCGGTCGGGATTACGGAGGATGGCTGCGAAATCTTCACGCTCTCGCCCGGCGGCCTGCATCAACCGCCGTATGCCGCTGACTGAGTGAGAGAATAATTCCTCCCTGTTTTGATTTTCCGAGGAGTCGCAGTTGTGAGTGTGCCGGACACAGGCAGCGCAGGATTTTTTGATTTCACCTTTCGCGGAGGGAAAACCTCCGACGCGCGCGAGGTTGACGCGCGTGACACGGCTATTGCTGATCGTGGCGCAGTGGCGGTGCCACCAGCACCGCAGCCTTTGCAAACACGCGGCGCTCAGTCTGATGAAGCCGCATCGCCTTCTCGAACGTCCAAGCGCAAGTCCGACCATCGCACGGGCCATCGACAGCGCTTGCGGGAGCGCTTCATGCGCGGTGGGCGTGACGCCATCGCGGATTATGAATTGCTGGAACTCGTGCTGTTTCGCGGCATCCCGCAGCGCGACGTGAAGCCTGCTGCCAAGCAGCTTCTGGAGCGTTTTGGCTCATTCTCCGAGGTTGTGAATGCGCCGGACGCGTTGCTGAGAGAGACGCCCTATGTCGGTGATGCGGCGGTGGTCGAGCTGCGGCTTGTGCGGGAAGCCGCGCGGCAATTTCTGCGCGATGACGTGATCGAAAAACCGCTCATGTCGTCGTGGAATGCGGTGCTGGATTATTGCAAGGCGACGATGGGGTTCGAGACGCGCGAGCAGTTTCGCATACTGTTTCTCAACAAGCGCAACCGGGTCATCGCGGATGAAGTGCAGCAGGTCGGCACGGTCGATCACACGCCTGTCTATGTGCGCGAGATCATGAAGCGGGCGCTCGATCTTTCGGCGACGGCGCTCATACTGCTTCACAATCACCCGTCAGGCGACGCGGAGCCATCGCGCGCCGATATCGACATGACCAATATGATCGTCACGACGGCGAAGAACCTCGGCATACTCGTTCACGATCATATTGTGATCAGCCGGGAAGGGCATGTCAGCTTCAAGGCGCGTGGTCTGATTTGACGACGATCCAGCCGCTTGCGGAGACAAATACGTCAGCGCATGCACCCACCGCAACTGCGGTCGCTGCATGCGCCGATTGTATTCTTAGCTGCGCTGCCACCAGCCGCGTCGTGCCGGTTTGGCGGGCGACGGTGTGATCTCCGGTGCGTCGACGGCGATTGGAGCATCGTCCGCCGGGCCGTCGTCCGGAGCGGCAGCGTGAGGCTCCGCCTCTTCTTCGTGATCACCGTGGGCTGGCGTGGCGTCGTCGGTAGGCTCCGAATGCCCGTTGGCCGATGCTTCAGCCTCATCGATGGCCGTTTCGTCCGCGGCGCTTGCAGCCGTGTCATTGTCATCTGCTTCCGCGCTTGACGCATTGCCCTCGGCACTGTCATCGCCGGTCTCGTTGTCGTCATCGGCACGCGCGGAACGGCGACCGCGGCCACGTCCGCCGCGTGTGCGTCGACGTCGTGGTCGGCGCTCGCCGCCTGTCTCGGTGTCGTCGCCGTCGGCACGTGCTTCAGCGGTTTCAGCGCCGTCTTCATCGTCCGCACTGTCAGCGTCATCGCCGGTGTCCGGGTCATCCTCGTCCGTATCTCGCGCTTCGACGTCAGCGTCGTCACGACGACGGTTCCTGCGTCCGCCACGACGGCCACGGCGGCGACGTTTCTTCGGTTGCTCGTCATCGCCATCGGTGTCGCGGTCGTCGCTTGATGCTTCCACGTCTGAGGTCTCGGCCTCATCCGTCGCGGTGTCTTCTTCGTCGCGCCGCCGCCGTCTACGGCGTGGTTTGCGGGGCTCGTCGCCGCCTGCCGCACTGGCGCCGCCGCCTCCGCCGCGTTTGCGGGTCTGCTGCGCCTTGCCGGGCTCCTGATTGCCCCAATCCATTTCCATCACCACGTCGCCCGCACCACCGGACTGCTCGATCCGGTAATTGGCGCCGAGCAAATCGTTTGTTGCCGTCACGTGGATCGACACGCCGTAGCGCTGTTCCATCTCTGTGATGTCATCGCGCTTCTCGTTCAACAGATAGAGCGCAACGTCGTGTGCGGTGCAGGCCGTCAGGTTGCCGTGGTTGCCGCGCATGAGCGCATCTTCGAGCGAGCGGATCACCGAGAGCGCGACGGAGTTCACCGAGCGGATCATGCCGGTGCCCTGACAATGCGGGCAGGGGCTTGTCGAGCCTTCGAGGACGCCTGGGCGCAGACGCTGTCGTGACATTTCCATCAGGCCGAAGTGGCTGATGCGGCCGACCTGGATGCGCGCACGATCGTGCCGCAGACAGTCCTTCATCTTCTTCTCGACATTACGGTTGTTGCGCCGCTCGTCCATGTCGATGAAGTCGATGACAATCAGTCCTGCGAGATCGCGCAGCTTGAGTTGACGGGCGATTTCTTCCGCGGCTTCCATGTTGGTGGAGAGCGCCGTTTCCTCGATCGAACTCTGGCGGGTGGACTTGCCCGAGTTCACGTCGATGGCCACCAGAGCTTCTGTCTGGTTGACGACGATGTAGCCGCCGGATGGCAGCGTGACCGTTGGCGAGAACATGTCGTTCAGCGCGCGCTCGATGCGATACTTGGCGAACAGCGGCTCTGCATCGTCGTGCCGTTTCACGTTCTTGGCGTGGCTCGGCATGATCATGCGCATGAAGTCCTTGGCCTCTCGGTAGGCCTCGTCTCCTGCGACCAGCACTTCGTCGATCTCGCGGGAGTAGAGATCGCGGATCGAGCGCTTGATCAGGTTGCCTTCCTCATAGACGAGCGTGGGCGCTGACGAGCGCAGCGTCAGATCCCGGACATTCTCCCAGAGCCGCATGAGATATTCGAAATCGCGCTTGATCTCCGCCTTGGTGCGGGCGGCGCCGGCGGTGCGGATGATCAGGCCCGTTCCTTCCGGCACTTCGAGGTCGTTGGCGATGGTGCGCAGGCGTTTCCGGTCAGCGGCGTTGGTGATCTTGCGGGAAATGCCGCCGCCGCGGGCGGTGTTGGGCATCAGGACGGTATGACGACCAGCAAGCGACAGATAGGTCGTCAGCGCCGCGCCCTTGTTGCCGCGCTCTTCCTTGACGACCTGGATCAGGATGATCTGGCGACGTTTGATGACTTCCTGGATGCGATACTGCTTGCGCGCACGACGTCGCGGCACGGGTACTTCTTCCAGCTCTTCGACGTCATCGTCTTCGTCGTCGTCGCTGTCATCATCATCGGTGTCGTCATGTGCTTCGACGCCGTCGGCTTCCGGTGAAGGCGAGACGTCTTCGCTGATCGCAGGATCGCGCGCCTCGAGCGCAGCCGATTTCTCAGACGCATTGTCGTCTTCGGCATCTGCATCTGCAGTGTCATCATCGTCGCTCGCCTCGGCGGTGTCGTCGCTTTTGGCACGAACTTTCCGCGTGCGGCGCTTGCGGCGTTTTGGTTTCGCGTCGCCGTCGTCATCATCGCTTTCCTCGGCCTCATCGCGGGCAACTTCGGCGGCGGCGGAAGCCCGAGCGTCTTCGGCTTCCTCAGCAAGGAGCGCTTCGCGATCGGCGATCGGGATTTGGTAGTAATCGGGGTGGATTTCACTGAAGGCGAGAAAGCCGTGGCGGTTTCCGCCATAGTCGACAAACGCCGCCTGCAGCGACGGTTCGACCCGTGTCACCTTGGCGAGGTAGATATTTCCGCGGAGTGGTCTGCGGCTTGCGGATTCGAAGTCGAATTCTTCTATGCGGTCGTCGCGAATGACTGAGACGCGGGTCTCCTCGGAGTGCGCCGCATCGATAAGCATCTTGTTGTGAGACATTGGGTGTGGTCCGCGGTGCCGGGCGGCCCCCAGAAGAG
>JBCAXC010000282.1:0-3924 GCA_038534255.1 Pseudomonadota bacterium | reverse complement strand
CGTCGCGCCCTCAGGCGATAGCGGTTTTCGCGTGATGTGGCACATCCTTGGAGGCCAGAAGTTCGTGCAACTCGCCTTCCTGAAACATCTCGCGAATGATGTCGCAGCCGCCGACAAACTCACCCTTGACGTAGAGCTGCGGCACGGTCGGCCAGTTCGTGAACGACTTGATACCGTCCCGAATACTCATGTCTTCGAGGACGTTGACATCATGATAGGTCACGCCGAGATGGTCGAGCACCTGAACGACCTGCCCGGAAAATCCGCACTGCGGAAATTTCTTGTTGCCCTTCATGAAGAGCACGACGTCGTTGTTGGCGACTTGCTTGCGGATCCAGTCGTGAATATCGGGCTCGGCCATGGGGCTCTCCGGGTCGTTGTTTAAAGTGTGTGACGCTGCTTGGTAGATGGCGATTGCGGCGACGAAGGTCAAACGCGCGATCGAAATGCCGTCAACGAAGTCTCCGCTGGCAACGTAGCATACGCCTTGAACGTCAGGTCGCGGCTTCGCTTTTCGGCGCGGATGTCTGCAGTGCCAGCGCATGGAGTGTACCGCCCATCCGGCCTTGCAGCGCGTCATAAACCATCTGATGCTGCTGCACGCGCGACTTGCCGGCAAATGCGGACGAGACCACCTGCGCCGAATAGTGATCGCCATCACCCGCGAGATCGGTCAGCGTCACCTCGGCATCAGGCAGCGCCTCCTTGATCATGCTGACAATATCTGCGGCTTCCATCGGCATCACGAGTCTCCCTTGATTTGGCGCATGATACGGGCCGGGCGCGCCTCGGCGCAAGACGGCGTTCGTCAAACTGGCATGCGCGACTGCAGAGGACTAAGCAGGCCTCATGAGTACGATCGCACCACCGCCCGACCGTCTTGTCCGCACGGCGACACCGCCGGTGCCCAGCTTTGTTCTGCTCGTGCTGATCACCGGATTCGCGACCTTGTCGCTCAATCTCTTTCTGCCCTCGCTCGCCAACATCGCGCGCGATTTGAACACGGACTATGCTCTCGTCAATCTCGCGATCGCGGGCTACGCAGCGGCCACCGGCGTGATGCAACTCGTCATCGGGCCGTTGTCGGACCGCTACGGTCGACGTCCGGTCCTGCTCGTCAGTCTCGTCATTTTCATCCTCGCATCGCTCGGCTGCGGGCTTGCAACAGACATCTGGACGTTCCTCGCGTTTCGCCTTGCCCAGGGCGTGATCATTGCCGGGTGGGTTATCGCGATCGCGGCCGTGCGCGACACCAGCGAGGCGCGCGCAGCGGCTAGTCGTATCGGCTACATCTCTATGGCGATGGCCGTTGCCCCGATGATGGCGCCGATGATCGGTGGTGTGATCGATGCGTGGCTCGGCTGGCGCTACAGCTTCGTGCTGTTCGTCGTCCTGGGTCTTTGCGTGCTCGCCATCGCCTGGCGCAAATTTCCGGAGACCAACCTCACGCCGTCCCGCACATTCACCGCGCAGTTCCGCTCATACCCGGAGCTTTTCGGCTCACGCCGTTTCTGGGGTTATGCGCTCTGCCTCGCCTTCTCGACCGGCGCGTTTTACACGTTCCTTGGTGGCGTTCCGCTCGTAGCGCAGCACGTCTTCCGCATGCCTGCCACCGATCTCGGGTTCTGGATGGGAACCACGACGATCGGATTTTTCGTCGGGAGTTTAATTGCCGGACGGTACGCCAGATCGGTCAACTTGACGACGACGATGATCGCAGGACGTCTCGTTGCAACTCTTGGCGTGACTGCAGGCTTGATCGCGATGTACGCCGGGCTGCTGCATCCAGTGGTTTACTTTGGCGCGGTCGGGTGCGTCGGCATTGGCAATGGTCTGGCCATGCCGAGCGCGAGCGCCGGCGCGGTGTCTGTCTGTCCCCAGCTCGCAGGAAGTGCGTCGGGGCTTTCCGGTGCGCTCACCATGTTCGGCGGGGCACTCATGTCGGGCATCGCCGGTCTCATCATGACGCCGGAAAATGCCGGGCCCGCACTGCTCGGCATGATCCTCGTGTCATGCGTGCTGTCGCTTGCCGCAGCGCTGCTCGTGCGTGCAGTGGACATCCGCGAAGCTGACGCCGCACCAGTATCTGCCGGCAGCGCTGAGTAGTCAGTTCGCAGTGCCAAAGAGCCGTTGAAAGAGACCGTTCATCGTCAACGGTGCTGCTGGCTCCGGGATCTGACCATTCGGAATTGGGCCATCAGGCTCGCCCCCAAATGCCGCGGCGGGTTGCGGTGGCGTTCCAGTGGCGCTGCCGGCTTCCTCCTCACGCGCGGTGAACGGGCGGCGTGCAATCTGCGGCTCCGGCACTTGGCTCACACGTGCGATGACGGGACGGACCGCCTGCGCAGGCACGGGCACGGCAACGCGCGGCGCGACCGAGACACGGGTGCGCGCAGCAGTCTTCGGTCTTTTCGCGCCGGGCAGGGCCGCAAGCCGACGCGCGGGTTTCAGTCCCTTGCGGCGGATGATCGTGTTCAGCGGCTTGGAGATCAGCGCGACCGTTCTGCTACGCGCCGGCGTGAACGGGATCGTGCGCTCGCGGGACGAACTGGCAGCCCGCAAGACCTTTACCCGCGCCTGATACGCGCGCAGCATAGGCAACCCCTCCTTGTAGCGGTGGTGCACCACCTTGAGGCGCGGTGCCGCCTGCTTGACGATCGCAGCGAGCAGCACACCGGCCTTGGATTGCAGCGGCGGCAACGACTCCCATTTGTTTTTCGCCACTTCCACGCCCGGCCCACGATGTCCCATGTTCGACGCATGGCGGCTTTTCACATCGTAAGGCGCCACCTGGATCACGGTGACATAGTTGCGACCGCGGGCATCCTTGCCCTGCTTGCCGATGTAGAAGGGAACAAAAACCGAAAACTTGTGCGCCGAGATCGTGTCGAACACATCGGTGTTGCGCGTCGAGTTGTGGAACTCGTGGAAGACGAAGAAGCGCATCGTTCGCGATGACCGTCGACGAATTTTTCTCCCCCGGATCTTACGCGGGCTGTGCACGAACAGGATATAGTCGTTCGGCGAGGTCCACAGCCGCCCCGCCGGAATCCACCCACGCGCATCGATCTTCGGGAGCTTCAGGCTGCACAACTGGTCGCGACATCCGGAAAACGCGTTTGCGCTCGGTGGTCGGACATCCGTCGCCGCAAGCGTCGCCATCGTGTGGTTGTACGCCTGCTGTCCGCGCTTGGTGCGATAGAGCGGCCAGCCTCGCACGAGTGTCTGGTCAGCTTCCTTGCGCGGCTTGTCGGTGGCGCGGCCTTTGCGCGGGCCGACATCCATGTGCATTTGCGTGATCGGCACGGCACCATGCGCCGCGGGCGCGACCGTCATCTCCGCACCGGCGAAGCCAATTGCGCTGAGAAGCAAATATGCGAACGAAGGTGTGAGCCACCGGCGCGTGCCGGTCGCGATCTGCAGAGCCATCCCTGTTCCCCCGGTGCCGTTTTCGGCTTGTGGTGTTCCAGCTAGCGAGTAAGCGACGTTGCAGCCGGAACTTTGGCGGTAACGGGGAAACTATGGGGCAATGAGATTAAAATTCGACTTATGTTTCAATGTGTTGCAGGTGCGTGAACGCGCGCGTCATACCGGAACACAGGTGCCGACAAATGTCGCGCACAGACAGGAGCCAGACGCGCCGACCTAGCTTGTCGGCACATCCAGCTTGCGCGTCAGGTTCTCAAACTCGCGACGCAGTTCCTGATCCTTGAAGATCTGGTCGAAGCCCGGCGCTTCGAGCTTCTGGATCGCTTCGAACGAGGACGTCGCATCACGAATAAGACTCCGCAGCTGGAAACTCGCCTCGACCGTCTCATAGGTGTTGTCGGCGATCCGCAGATCGCGCACGGCCTTGATCCGCGCCTTCGCAAGTTGCTCGCGCTGCTGGAGCAGATAGCCGCGGTAATATTGTGCGACGCGTTT